>NZ_CP092831.1:4476666-4777500 GCF_022531965.1 Paenibacillus peoriae
GCTTAATCATTACTTGTAGGCCATCGTCGCATTCACAGCCTTTTTCCAGCCTTCATACAAGCCTGCACGTGTTGATTCATCCATATTCGGGGCAAAAGAGGTTTCCACCCTCACCCGCTTACGAAGTTCATCCGTACTCTTCCAATATCCAATAGCCAAACCTGCCAGACATGCAGCCCCCAGTGCCGTCGTCTCATGGATCACTGGCCGCTCCACCGTTGCATCTAAAATATCGCTCTGGAATTGCATCAGAAAATTGTTCAATACAGCTCCTCCATCCACCCGCAGCGTCTTCACCGCAATACCTGAATCGATCTCCATGGCTGTAAGCACATCCTTGGTCTGATAAGCGAGTGACTCCAATGTGGCGCGGATAAAATGCTCCTTCGTGGTCCCTCGTGTCAGGCCGAACATTGCCCCGCGCACCTCGCTATCCCAGTAGGGGCTCCCCAGTCCGACAAAAGCGGGGACAAGATACACTCCTTCCGTAGACGAAACACGAGCGGCATAAGGCTCACTGTCTTTCGCATCACGGAACATACGCAGCCCGTCTCGCAGCCACTGGATCGCCGACCCCGCTACAAACACACTCCCCTCGAGTGCATATTGCACTTTGCCTTCCTCCAGTCCCCAAGCGATGGTCGTAATCAGGCCGTGTTTAGATTCAACAGGCTGATCCCCCGTATTCATTAGCATAAAGCAGCCTGTGCCGTAAGTATTTTTGATCATCCCTTTTTCGTAACATGCCTGACCGAACAAGGCTGCTTGCTGGTCACCTGCTGCACCGGCGATCGGTACATTCTGACCGAAGAAATGATAATCCACGGTGTGCGCATATACCTCAGAAGAAGGTCTTACCTCAGGCAGCATGATTTTCGGAACACCCAGAATGTCCAGCAGCTCTTCGTCCCACTTTAGCTCATAAATGTTGTACATGAGCGTCCTGGCTGCATTCGAGTAGTCCGTCACATGTGCCTTTCCGCCGGATAGTTTCCAGATCAGCCACGAGTCAATCGTACCGAATAACAGGTCACCTCGTTCCGCCTTTTCCCGCGCGCCCTCTACATGGTCCAGAATCCACTTTACTTTAGTGCCTGAAAAATACGGGTCGATCAGCAGCCCTGTTTTGCTGTGAAACAGTTCCTCGTGCCCTTGTCGCTTCAATTCATCACAGATGTCCGAGGTTTGGCGTGATTGCCATACGAGTACATTATATACGGGCACTCCTGTATTTTTGTCCCACACAGCCACCGATTCTCGCTGATTGGTAATGCCGATGGCAGCCACTTGATTTGCTTTTACACCGGATTCGGAAAGACAGGAGGCAATGACTCCGAGAATAGAACTCCAGATTTCATTCGCATTCTGCTCTACCCAGCCGGGATGAGGAAAATATTGCGGAAATTCTCGCTGAGCCGAGTACACTACATCTCCCTCGCTATTGAACAAAATCGCTCTTGAGCTTGTCGTTCCCTGATCTAGTGACAAAATATATTTTCCCATTGTTCATCTCTCCCCGTGTAAATCCATCGTTTTTACGCTATAAGTTTGTGATCCGTTTTATGATTTTTATAAGTACGACTCATACGGAAGGTAATCAAGAGTACAATCACGATGATCCCTAGTAAAATCCAGAAAGCTGGAGTCACACTCCCCTTAAAAACAGCCTGATAAAATGGCCCTGCGAAAGATCCCCCCAATAGCGGTCCTATAATGGGCACCCATGCATATTTCCAGTTGGATGCTCCCTTACCGGGAATCGGTAGTAAATAATGCATCAGACGCGGCCCAAAATCCCTCGCTGGATTGATGGCATAGCCCGTTGTGCCTCCAAGGGATAAACCGATACTGACAACTAAAAAACCAACAATCAGCGGTTTCAGGCCGTCTGTAAATGAATTGGCGCCAAACGACAGTAAAGCAAGAACAAAGATGAAAGTACCTATCATTTCACTAAGCACGTTGGCAAACGGATGATCAATAGCTGGTCCTGTCGCGAATACACTGAGTTTGGCTGCTGTGTCCTCCGTCTCTTTCCAGTGGGGCCAATAATGCAAAACGACGATGATCGCACCCGCCATGGCTCCAAGAAGCTGAGCCACAATATAGCCGGATACATCTTGCCATGGAAAACTACCCTGAAATGCCAACGCGAGTGTAACTGCCGGATTCAAATGCGCTCCGCTGATTTGACCCACTGCATACACCGCAATAGCTACCGCAAGCCCCCAACCCATTCCGACCACAATCCAGCCGGAAGCGTGGGCAAATGACTTTTTCAGGGACACCCCTGCGCACACTCCGCCACCTAGGGCAATAAGAATCATTGTCCCTATGAATTCGGCTGCGTATGGCGACATACAACCTACCTCCTCAATAGATCACCCGATTTTGATCGCTTTCATCGCACAAAAAAAAGAAAAGCCATCACAAATCAACCCTGTGCTGTACCATGGGATGTCTGCGTGGCTCTCTTGTCTCCGTCACGATTATTAACTTAAATTTGATACTATATAAGCATGTAAGCGATGTCAACTGCGGATTTACGTCATTTCATAGCTTAAAATAATCGTTGACCATGTTAGATCCCCCGATTTATGATGTAAAAAAATGGGCACAAGTAAGGATTTCAGGATGAATACGACACTCCCAAACTCGATGAAGAAGGGAAGAATGTTATGCTGAAATTTCTGCAAAAAATCGGCAAGTCGTTAATGCTTCCAGTAGCTACTCTACCCGCCGCAGGGATTTTGCAAGGATTAGCTCTGATTAATTATGAAACGGATATACCGTTTGGTCCCGTAGTTGGCGGATTTCTGAATCATTATGTCACTCCTTTTCTGAACGAGGGGGCGGGGGCTATCTTCGGTAACCTTGCGCTCATTTTCTCCATTGGTGTTGCCATTGGTCTGGCAGGCGACGCAGTAGCCGCATTATCGGCAGTCATTGCCTATATGGTGTTGACCCGTATTTTGGCGGCAGTGCCGGGTATATTTGCATATATTCCAGACGACGTCAAGCTGGACATGGGCGTATTGGGTGGTATTTTTATCGGTGGATGGTCTGCTTTTCTGTTTAAAAAATATCATAATATTCAGCTCCCGGATTGGCTTGGCTTCTTCTCAGGCAAACGTTTTGTCCCCATGATTACCGCCTTCACGACCATGATTCTGGCCATTCTGCTCGGAATGATCTGGAGTCCGGTACAAGATGGGATTGCAGCCTTCGGCAACTGGATTGTCGGGTTTGGCGGAATCGGATCAATGGTATTCATGATTGCCAATCGGCTGCTGATCCCGCTCGGTTTGCATCATGTACTAAACTCAATCGCGTGGTTTCAGATTGGTAACTATACGAATGCAGCTGGCGAAGTTGTTCATGGTGACCTGACCCGTTTCTTTGCAGGCGATAAATCAGCTGGTCTATTCATGTCCGGTTTCTTCCCTATTATGATGTTTGCTCTCCCGGCAGCCGCTCTCGCATTCATCCATACGGCTAAACCGGAAAAACGTAAAGCCGTCGCTTCCATTTTCATCGGTTCTGCGCTGGCATCGTTCCTGACCGGAATTACCGAGCCCCTCGAATTTTCGTTTATGTTCATTGCACCATTGCTTTACGGCGTTCATGCTCTGCTGACAGGCCTGAGCGGCCTGGTCGTATACCTATTGGATGTCAAACTGGGCTTTTCCTTTTCAGCAGGACTCATTGACTATTTGGTCAATATGAAGCTCTCCACTCACCCATTGCGAATGATCCCGGTCGGGCTTGTCTTCGCCCTCATCTATTACTTTCTGTTCCGATTTATCATTCTCAAATTCAACCTAAAAACTCCTGGGCGTGAAGATGATGGAGAAGACAGTCTCCTGTCTGAGGCTAACGAATCTGTACCCAATAAAAAAGCAAACGCTACATCCGACACTCCGTCCAGTCAGGCAGGCAGGGTACTAACCTATCTCGGCGGTTCGGACAATATCCTAAGCATTGATGCCTGCATCACACGGCTGCGTCTTGTCGTCAAAGACGACAAAGCAGTTAACGATCAAGCTCTCAGGCAGCTCGGAGCGTCGGGAATCATCAGGCTTGGTAACGGTACCCTGCAGGTTATTTTCGGGACTCGGTCCGAAATTCTGAAAGATGAAATACTGCGGTTGATGTCATGAGCTGAATCCCTAACTTAAGTACGTGCGTTCTTCATATAACAGACGCACGTGCTTTTTTTTATGGATAAACGTTTCAAATTTTTTGTTTTTGGTTAAGGCAATGCACATAAATGGGTAACAGCTTCATATGATGGAGCTAAACCATTTACAACTTGTTTAGCAGGCAGATTATCTCAGACAGCAAGGAGGGAAATGATGTGAAGACAGTACAATGGTTGGTATTATGTCTTGCTTTTCTCACTATGTTCAGTGCTTGTAGTGGACCCTCGTTCTCTGAAAGTCAATCATCTGAAACTAATTTGTCAAATGGAAAAAAGATAACGCTTACATTATGGTATTGGAACCGTTCCATTGATGATGAACTACTCGCCCAAGCGGAAAAACACTTTCCCAACATTGAATTAAAAACTCAAAAAATAGGTGGTGACTTCAAAGCTAAACTGAAGACAACGCTCGCAGCTCGTTCTGGTGAACCAGACATCGTAGCTCTGAACGACTGGATGGTGGAGCTATTTCCAAGTGCGGATCGTTTTTATGATTTAAGGGAGCTCGGAGCAGACCGCCTAAAAGATCAATATTTGGAATGGAAATGGAATCAGGGGATCACTCCTGATGGTAAAATGATTGCATTTCCCATGGATACTGGGCCTACTGCCCTCTTCTATCGAAGCGATCTATTTAAGCAAGCAGGCTTGCCTAGTGATCCTGAAAAGGTTAGTGCCTCGATCCGCACATGGGATGATTACATGGCAGCCGGAGAACAACTTCAGCAGAAATTCGGAAGCCGTTCGTTTTTGGCTGATAATATTGTAAACGTTTACAATCAAGTGCTCGCTCAGCATACAAACCTCTACTTCAAGCCGGATGGCAGCTATATTGGCAATCAATCTCCTGACATCCGTCTGGGCTGGAAAACCGCTGTCGATTTCCACAAGAAGCATCTGCTCGCCAATGCGGATGGCTGGACTCCCGAATGGAACGCTTCGGTCAATAACGGCAAAATTGCCTCTTTTGTAGGGGCTGTTTGGATGAAGCAAGTTCTCACAGAGGCCGCGCCGGATACAGCTGGCAAATGGAGAGTCGCCCGTGCTCCTGGAGGAGACGGCAACCTGGGTGGTTCGTTCATTTCTATCCTCAAATCCAGCAAACATCCCAAAGAAGCCTTTGAAGTCCTGACCTGGCTGCAAAACCCGGAACACCAGTTGGAAGCCTACCACAAAATCGGTCTGTTCCCGTCCACTCCCGGCGTCTATAACGATCCTATCATGGGGACACCCGAGCCTTTCTTTGGGGGTCAGGCCACCGGACTCATCTTCGCCGCCTCCGCACGTCATGTGAAAAGCAGCTATTTCGGCGAGCGCTACCCTGTCATCCACGGCATTGTGACCCGTCGCCTTGCTAATGTTGCCAAGCAGGATGCTAATCCTGATGCATTATGGACGGAAACCATGGAACGAATCGAACGGGAATTACAGCGATAAAAAAACAAAATTCAAAAAAGGCGTGTGGACAATATGCTGAGAGAAATCTGGAAGCACCGTGCCGTTTATGCTGCGATCTCGCCGTTTTATCTGCTGTTTGGCATCTTTGGACTGTTTCCGATTGGTTTTTCATTATACCTGGCGTTTCACAAATGGGACGGAATCGGAGACATGACCTACAACGGCTGGGGCAACTTTCGCTACCTTGTAACAGATCATGAATTTTGGCAGGCTGTAGGCAACACCTTTGTGATCTGGGTGTATGCAACAATTCCAATGCTATTCTTCGCACTGATTATTGCCTTTCTGCTTTATGCCCCATTTGTGAAAATGCGCACCTTATGGCGAGTTGGATTCTTCCTGCCCAATGTGACGTCTATTGTGGCTGTCGCCATCATATTTGGTGCCTTATTTGCCAACAATTTCGGATTTCTCAACTACCTTCTGCAACTCTTGGGACTGCCCATGGTTCAATGGCTGAATGTGCCATGGGGTATCCAAATTGCCATTTCTTCTATGGTCGTATGGAGATGGATGGGCTATAACGCAATCATCTATCTGGCCGGACTTCAGAGTATTCCGCATGTGCTGTATGAGGCCGCCAAAATAGACGGAGCAACCGGAGCGCAAGCTTTTTTCCGCATCACTATCCCCATGCTGCGCCCAGTCATTCTGTTTACGGTCATTACGTCCACCATCGGCGGTATGCAACTCTTCACCGAGCCACAGGTCCTGGTCGGTAATGACGGCGGTTCCGGGGCAAGTGGCATGACCATCGTTTTATACCTGTACCGCGAGTCGTTCATTAACAACTATTTTGGATATGGTGCAGCCGTCGGATGGGGCATGTTCCTCATCATTGCTCTATTCTCCATCATCAACTGGAAACTCGTTCAAGGTAAAAAATAACGATGGGAAGGAGCTTCACAACATGATGCAGACACGTGCAAAATCCTTTGTTTTATATGCCGGATTGTTGGTGGGAATCATCCTGTCGATGTTTCCATTTTACTGGCTGATCGTCATGGCAACCCGTACAACTTCAGACATCTATCGTTTTCCACCGCAATTGTGGTTTGGCGGCCACTTCTTGGATAACATAACGAGAGTATTGCAGCAGATTAATTTTGCCGGAGCCTTTTTTAATACCCTTTTTGTAGCCGGTTCTGTTACCTTATTGGTTCTGTTTTTCGATTCGCTGGCAGGTTTCGCATTCGCCAAGTTTGATTTTCCGGGCAAAAAAGTGCTATTTATCGTTCTGCTAGCTACAATGATGGTCCCTTCACAACTTTCGCTTGTCCCCTCCTTTGTCATGATGGCCACCTTTGGATGGGTAGGTACGTTCAAAGCGCTTATTATCCCGGGGATGGTAAATGCCTTCGGCATTTTCTGGATTCGTCAATATGCGGAAGAATCCATTCCAAAGGAGCTGCTGGATGCGGGGCGGATGGACGGATGCAGCTTTTTTCGGCTGTACTTGAATGTAGCACTGCCTATTCTACGTCCTGCGTTCGCTTTTCTCGGCGCGTTTACCTTTATAGGAGCCTGGAATGATTATTTATGGCCGTTAATCGTCTTAACGGATGAGCGTAAATTCACACTCCAGATTGCACTGTCACAATTAAACGGGATATACAATACGGATTATGCGATGGTCATTGCGGGCACCCTGCTTGCTGTACTGCCACTTATAATTTTATTTCTTTTCATTAGCCGCCAGTTTATTTCCGATCTTGCCGCCGGAGCGGTCAAAGATTAGATTTATTTGAATTCCCTTATTCATTTCATGTATAATAGTTAATCGTCATTTCAAATAGCTTACATGGTAAAGTTAGGTATTCAACAGGCAATCAGGTTAAGCGATTTACGATTTGAACATGAACTATGAACTGAGGGGAACTTTCCAGATGAACAAATTCACATATTATAACCCCACCAAATTAATATTTGGAGACAATCAAATTGAAGAACTGCAGCAGGAGCTGCTGAATTACGGCAAAAATATTTTACTGATATACGGAGGCGGAAGTGTCAAGCGAAATGGTCTGTATGACCAGGTATTAAACGCGTTAGAGCCGCTACATCTTAACATTCATGAATTGTCCGGCGTAGAGCCGAATCCGCGCTTGTCCACCGTTAAGAAGGGCATCGACATTTGCCGAAATGAAAACATCGACTTCTTACTTGCAGTAGGCGGCGGAAGCGTTATTGATTGCACCAAAGCCATCGCAGCAGGGGCTGAATATGACGGCGATGTGTGGGATATTATCAATAAAAAGCACATGCCTACCCAGGCTCTGCCATTCGGTACCATCCTCACACTCGCCGCTACCGGTTCAGAAATGAATCCAGATTCTGTTATCACCAACTGGGAAACAAACGAAAAATACGTATGGGGCAGCGCGGTGACGCATCCGAAATTCTCGATTCTGGACCCACAAAACACCTTCTCTGTGCCACGTGATCAGACGGTATATGGCATGGTGGATATGATGAGCCATGTATTTGAACAGTATTTTCACAATGTTAAAAATACACCGTTGCAAGATCGTATGTGCTTTTCCGTGCTGCAAACCGTAATCGAAACTGCACCTAAGCTGTTGGAGGATTTGCACAACTACGAGCATCGCGAAACGATTTTATATGCCGGAACGATTGCTCTTAACGGAACACTGCAAATGGGCTACTTCGGGGACTGGGCTTCGCATACGATTGAACATGCATTATCTGCTGTATATGATATTCCTCATGCTGGCGGTCTGGCGATCCTATTCCCCAACTGGATGAGACATACGGTGGATCAGGATGCTGCACGCATGAAACGGCTGATGCTCAGCATGTTTGACTTAGACACCGTAGATAAAACAGATAGAGAAATCGCTTTGGAGGGTATTGACCGTCTTAGTGCATTCTGGACAAGTCTCGGTGCCCCTTCCACCCTGGCCGATTACAATATTAATGATGAGCAATTGGAAAAAATCGCAACCATTGCAGCCCGTGAAATGGAATATGGAGGCTTCGGTAATTATAAAAAGCTGAAACAGGAAGATATTTTAGCTATTTTGCGTGCATCGTTATAACATTCAAAAAGGAGTGTCCTCAAGCCTGTGATGGCTGAAGGCACTCCCTTTTGGAATTTATGAATTAACTGTTTGTCCCTTTTCTTCTACTTGAATAGCTGCCCCTACACTGGCACCTGCAAGAATGCCCTTTTTCTTACTAGAATTCAGAGAATCCATATAGGTTCGGGTTTCTGCAACGACAATGCCTGATAAGCCGAGCAGTGCAATCAGGTTCGGGAAAGCCATCATTGCGTTAAAGATATCTGCCAGCAGCCAAATCGCATCCAGTTTAATGAACGCGCCCCCGCCAACGAGTAGAATGAACAGATAACGGTATGGCTTAATCCACTTGACGCCAAGCAAGTATTCAACACAGCGTTCCCCGTAATAGTTCCAGCCGAGCATGGTGGTGAACGCGAACATAATCAGAATAATTGTGAGCAGTTCTGCCCCCAGCGGGAATGCGCTGGAAAATGCTTGCTGAGTCATCAGGCCCGCATCGGTAGGCCCGCTCCACACACCGCTAACCAGTAGCGTCAACCCGGTCATCACACAAATAACCA
Source organism: Paenibacillus peoriae (assembly GCF_022531965.1). Lineage (GTDB taxonomy): Bacteria > Bacillota > Bacilli > Paenibacillales > Paenibacillaceae > Paenibacillus > Paenibacillus polymyxa_D. The sequence continues at coordinate 4,485,933 of NZ_CP092831.1, forward strand.
TCGTATCAATAAACACGCCTGTCATGGAAATCAGCCCTTGTTCCGCAGGCCATTTGGTTTTGGCAGCTGCGGCTGCAATCGGTGCGCTTCCCAATCCGGCCTCATTGGCAAAAATACCTCTGGCTACCCCACTTCGCATCGCCAGCATAATCGTAGCTCCGGCAAATCCGCCCGTTGCCGATGTAGTTGAAAATGCCGAATGGAGCACCAGCGCAATTGCGGCAGGAAGCTGGTCAGCAAACCGAATCAGTACGATGAGACAGATCAGTACGTACAAGCCTGTTTTAAAAGGAACGACCTTCGTCGATACCTTGGCAATACTTTTGAGTCCTCCAATAGTAACCAGTCCTGTGAGGATAGCAATAATCAGTGCCGTTACAATGGGCGGAACACCAAAACTGTTTTCCGTCGAAGATACAATCGCTTTGACCTGTGGAAACGTTCCAATCCCGAACAACGCTACCAGCATGCCCGAAAAAGCAAACAGCATCGCCAGCGGTTTAAAACGGCGTCCCAGACCTTTCTCAATATAATACATCGGGCCGCCGGAAAATTGTCCATTCCGATCCTTCACCCGGTATTTTACCGCAAGTACACCTTCCGCATATTTCGTCGCCATCCCAAAAAAGGCTGCAACGACCATCCAGAACAAGGCACCCGGCCCGCCCAGCTTAATGGCTGTCGCTACGCCGACAATACTTCCTGTGCCAACTGTAGCCGCTAGCGCCGTACTCAAAGCCGCAAAACTACTTACATCCCCGCTGCCTTCATTCGGGGCCTTACCGATCAGCTTGATCGCCAGGGGCAGGCGGAATACCTGCAACATTTTCAGACGTATGGTCAGCCACAACCCCGTTCCCATGACAAGAATGATGAGAGGCGCCCCCCATATCCAACTGCTAATCGCTTCTAACACATGTACCAAATTCATTTCAACCCGCTCCTCCAGCATATTAGAAAACAAAAAAGAGTCAAATCAGCTGATTCGACTCCTGGAGAGGTTAAAGGCACGAAAAAATACAACCATCTTGTGCAGGTTTCTGCCTCTAATAGCTCATAAAAAAGCCTAGGGCATTCCCTGTCACAGGTTATTCGCGTCTCTGTCCTTTTGCCTGAGAGTTTAAGCAGATGTTCTCTGCGGTGCACCTTCGGCGCCCAATTAAGGGTCTCTCCAGAGTTCTGTCCGTTTACGGTCCCCGCTTGTGGCTGTAAACAGCCTAAGCACCTGAGAGTTTTGCCCCTTCGGTCGGAACTTTCGTTCCATCTCCCGCAAACATCAACCAGACATATGAAATTTTTATTCATTATACAGAAAACTTTCAGCTTATTACAAGTGAAAAGTTTGTGAAGCCCTCTGAAATATTATTATGTCTATCAAAAAAGCGGGTACAGCAGATCGCATCCTTAGGATGTCCTCTGCTATACCCGCCCGAGATGATATGGAATTACAATTCTTCACCGTTGGTTGCTATCACATTTTTATACCAATTAAAAGAGTCTTTTTTGGAGCGTTTGAGCGTTCCGTTACCGTCATCATCCAGATCAACGTAAATAAATCCGTAGCGCTTGGACATTTCGGAAGTAGACATGCTCACAAGGTCGATAGGGCCCCAGCTGGTGTAACCAATCAGATCAACACCGTCGGCAATCGCTTCCTTCATTTGGGCAATATGCTGACGCAAGTAATCAATGCGATATGTGTCATGCACAGAGCCATCTTCCTCCACCTTATCATATGCACCCAAGCCATTTTCCACGATGAACAGCGGCTTTTGATAGCGATCATAAAACGTATTCAGTGTAACACGCAGGCCGATCGGATCGATCTGCCATCCCCAGTCGGAGGACTGCAGATACGGATTTTTCACGCCACCAATCAGGTTTCCTGCTGCTTTCTCGCCTTCTGGACCTGCCGATACGGTCAAGGTCATGTAGTAGCTAAATGAGATAAAATCAACCGTATTATTTTTCAAAATTTCGGCATCGCCGGGTTCTGTCTGGATCACAATATTATTTTCTTCAAAATAACGATTCATATAGTTGGAATATTCCCCACGGGCATGCACATCCGTAAAGAATAGGTTCATCTGATTTTCATGCTGGGCTTTCAGTATATCCGCTGGGTTACACGTATGTGGATAGCTTTCTATACGTGCCAACATACAGCCGATCTGAGCACCCGGGATGATCTCATGTCCCCGTTTGGTTGCCAGTGCACTAGCTACAAATTGATGATGCAATGCTTGATATATCGCTTGTTGTTTGTTTTCTACACGGTCAATAACCACACCGCCACCGGTGAACGGACTCATGGTCATTACATTGATTTCATTAAAGGTCAGCCAGTATTTTACTTTATCCTTATAGCGTGTAAACACCGTTTCGGCATAATTGACGTAATGCTGTATGACTTCACGACCCAGCCAGCCATTATACTTCTGAGTCAGACCTAGCGGTGTTTCATAATGTGACAATGTTACCAAGGGCTCAATATTATATTTGCGCAGCTCATCAAATACATTGTCGTAGAATTGCAATCCTGCTTCATTCGGCTCGTGATCATAGCCATTCGGGAAAATCCGCGACCAGTGGATGGACATACGAAATACTTTAAAGCCCATTTCAGCGAACAATGCAATATCTTCTTTGTAGTGGTGGTAAAAGTCCACACCTTCACGTTTTGGGAAACGGGCATTGACTTTGCCTGCCAAAATGTCTTCGAGTCGCTCGGACGAAATCTCTATAGCGTGATCGTTCTTACGTTCCGCTTTGGGTACATAAGCAATCATGTCTGCGCTGGACAAGCCTTTTCCATCTACGTCAAAAGCACCTTCCAATTGGTTGGCTGCAGTTGCCCCGCCCCACAAGAAGTTTTTCGGAAATCCTTTTAGCATCTTCGTCATGGTATAAAGACCTCTTTCCGTATATAAGATTTTTACTTTGGCCTAAGTAATCCCATCAAATGCTGCAAATGTGAATCCATACCTAACGGTAACCGTTCTCCTTTGAAATGCATTGACAGATGCTTTAAAATAGACGTAATGCCCTCATAAGCATCCTAATTGTTGTAACGCGTTTCATGTCAAGTATTTTTTTCTTATGTGAGGAGAAGCTCCATGTCGAATCTTGATCAAATTGCAAAACTGGCGGGCTTTTCCAAGGCTACGGTATCCAGAGTATTAAATCAGTCCCCCCATGTCAGTCATGAAACAAGAGCTAAGATTTTGAAAATCATGCAGGAATTAGATTATGTTCCTAATCGGAATGCCATTTCCCTATCCAAGGGTCAGACGCTTCAGATTGGTATCATCACTTCAACGATTAATGAAATTGTTCTTGCTTTTCTGGACAGCTTTGTAGAAATCGCCGGACAATATGAATTCCAGACCATTATTTATACTTCGGGAGAAGACAAAAAGAAAGAGCTTCAAGCTTTTGAAGATTTAAAAAGAAAAAGAGTCGACGCGCTGGTCATCATTTCCTGCGTGAATGACACTGATTTTTTGAGTACCTATTGTAAATATGGCCCAATCGTGGCCTGGCAACGAATGGAGCATACCGATATTCGCTCCGTGGCAATGGATCAATATGAAGGTTACATGCTAGCACTAAAGCATTTGATACAAAAAGGCTATACTCGTATAGCCAATGCTTTTGGCCGTCCGAGCAGCATCAATACCCATAGCAGACAACGAGCCTATGAACAGATCATGAGTGAGCACAATCTGCCAGTGTTGCAACACTGGAATCACTCTTCAATTTATAATATCCGTGATGGCGAACAGGTCGTACGGGATTTGTTACAGCATCGGGGGGAATTCCCAGAGGCTATTTTATGTGCTAACGATTATGTAGCTGTGGGCATTCTCTGCGAAGCACGCAGACAACGGCTGAACGTACCGGGAGATCTGGCGATTGTTGGGTTTGATAACACGGAGCTGTCGCATACGTTGGGGATTACAACGATTCAAAATCCCATCATGGCTCAAGCACAAAATGCTTTTTTCATGCTTTCCCCCCAGCTGATTGGACGCCAAATGGAGCTTCATTCGCTAGAGTACAGCCTCATTGAACGTACGACCACATAAGGTAACGCTTTACTTGCAAATTAGGCAAAAGGGTCTTGATATAAAATGTTTTTTGTCGAAACAGAATAAAAAATGTTGAAATCGCTTTTTTTTGTGCTACAATAGCACTATATCGAAGGATTGTGACCGGTGATGCGGGCAATGCCTGAGTTCAATTGAGTACTATTGCTAACAATAGTATTGAATTGTGCTTAGGCATTTTTTATTGGTAAAGGATGGGAGGGGGAACTTCAATGATTATTGAGAAGGTGCTCAATAACAACGTCCTATTGACTAAAAACGATAAAGGCAAAGAGGTCATCGTGATGGGAAGAGGTATTTCCTTCAAAAAGGTGGCTGGCGATCAAGTCGATGATGATAAAATAGATAAGATTTTCATGTTAAATGAAAACGAGTTCACGGCCAAACTAACCGAGCTGCTGAACGATATTCCTGTATCTCATCTGGAGGTCGTGAATGAAATCGTAACCCATGCAACAGAAGTGTTGGATACGGAGTTAAGCGATAATATTTATTTAACGTTGACCGACCATATTCATTTTGCCATACAACGGCAAGAAAAAGGACTGGCACTCCAAAACGCGATGCTGTATGAAATTAAACGCTTTTACAAAAAAGAATTTGCAGTTGGACTGGATGCTCTCCAAAAAATTGAAAATACGCTCGGAGTAAAATTGGGCGAAGATGAAGCGGGATTTATTGCATTGCATATGGTGAATGCACGGATTGACGGTAACGAAATGAAATCTACACTGAAAATGACTGAGATTGTCCAACATATATTGAACATTATTACGTACCATTACGGGATTGTGCTAGATGAGTCTTCTTTTAGCTATTCGAGATTTTTGACACATTTGCAATATTTTGCGATGCGAGTGATTCGTAAAGAAGTCATTCACAGTGGTGAAGAATTCTTGTACAACCAGGTGAAGCAGACGTATACCGAAGCTTTTGCTTGCGCCCAAAAGATCAATGAGTATCTGGAAAAAACATACGATCAATATTTAAGCAAGGATGAATACGTATATCTAACTATCCATATTCATCGGGTAACTGAGCGTAATAACATATAAGACTAACAACTTCATACCCCTCATCGTTCATGGATTGTGACTGGTAAGGCAGGCAAAACCTAAACTGATGGTGAAATCGACGTTCCCTTATAGGAAGAGTGCGCAGTTTTCACCACGAGTTTAGGTTTTTCTTGTTTACAAGGTTAAAAAGATGCATGCCGGCGCATCTTAGCAACAAATGTAAACGGTAAACCCTATCAGTAGCAAGAATAACCCATAAGGAGTTCTAAATATGAGTGATAAAGAACTATCTAAAAAAATAGTGACTCTCGTTGGCGGCGAAGAGAATGTCAATTCCGTATTCCATTGCGCTACACGCTTGAGATTTAAATTAAAAGATCGCACAAAAGCAGACAAAGCTGCACTGGAAGCAACACCTGGTGTCATTACAGTGGTGGAAAGCAGCGGCCAGTTCCAAGTGGTCATCGGCAACAATGTAGGTCAAGTATTTGAGCATATGATGGCAGAAACGAATTTGCAGGATGCAGACAATCCTAATGCCAAAAAGGAAGAATCTTCCAAAAAAACAAATGTTCTCGGCAAAGCGGTCGATATCATTTCCAGCATTTTCTCACCTCTCTTGGGTGCTCTTGCCGGAGCAGGTTTGCTCAAAGGGATTATGGCCTTAATTGCGTCGCTTCATTGGATTGATACTACAAGCGGTACGTATCTCATTTTGAACGCCGCTTCGGACAGCGTATTTTATTTCTTGCCTATATTCCTGGCTATTACTTCGTCCCGTAAATTTAAGACAAATGCCTTTGTATCGGTCGCAGTTGCTGGAGCACTCGTGTACCCGGATGTTATTGCAGCGGTGGATCATCCGGCAAAACTGGCTTTTCTCGGGATTCCAATCATTCTGATAAAATACAGTTCCAGCGTAATCCCAATTATTCTCGCGGTATGGGTACAGTCCTATGTGGAACGTTGGTTTAATTCCTTTGTTCATCAATCGGTTAAAAACATTATCGTCCCTATGCTATCACTGCTAGTTGTTGTTCCGTTGACGTTTTTGGCCTTTGGTCCAGTTGGTAACCTGATCAGTCAGGGCTTGGCGAACGGTTTTACATGGGTATACAATTTAAGCCCATTGATCGCCGGTGCTGTTGCTGGAGCGTTCTGGCAAGTGTTTGTTATTTTCGGTGTACATTGGGGCTTCGTTCCTATTATGCTGTCCAATATTCAAACATTGGGTTATGACACGATGCTTCCAATGCTTACAGCAGCCGTACTTTCTCAAGCCGGTGCAACACTGGGGGTATTCCTGAAATCACGAAATACTCAAATGAAGGCTTTGGCGGGTTCCTCTACACTGGCAGCTGTATTCGGGATTACAGAACCAACGATTTATGGTGTAACTTTGAAATTGAAAAAACCTTTCATTTATGCTTGCATATCCGGTGGTATTGGGGGCGCTATTATCGCTTCTGGCGGAGCGACTGCAAAATCCTTCTCCCTGCCTAGTTTACTGGCGCTGCCAACTTATTTTGGAGCTGGATTCTTGTGGGTAGTCATCGGTTTGCTCGTTGCCTTTGTACTCGCAGTTGTGTTGGTTATGATTTTGGGCTTTGATGATCCAAAAGAAGAAACTGCAAAAACAGAAGCTGCGCCTATAAAGAAAGAAGTGACAATCGAGAAAGAAATTCTCGTAAGCCCACTGCAAGGTAAAGTATTGCCTTTGGAACAATCTTCTGATGTTGCTTTTGCTTCAGGTGCTATGGGGAAAGGAATCCTTATTGATCCTACAGAGGGTGTGCTGACATCTCCTGTCAATGGAACGATTACGACCGTATTCCCAACCGGACATGCCATCGGTATTACTTCCAATGACGGAGCAGAAATTCTGATTCACGTTGGTGTGAATACAGTGAAGCTGAAAGGACAATTCTTTGACAAGCGCGTCAAAGAGGGTGATGTAGTGAAGCAAGGGCAATTGTTGCTCGAATTTGATATCGAACAAATTAAGGCGGCAGGCTATACAACGACTACGCCGATTATCGTAACAAATTCCGCTCAATACCTGGACGTATTGAACACAATGGAAACTGAAGTGAAGCGTGAGGATTACTTGTTGACTGTTGTGGTCTAACATTTAATTATCAGACTAGGGCATTTTGCATAAATCCCAGGAGCGTTTTCAAATCAGCAGTATATAGATCGAAATGCTTTAATTCGTCTATATACTGTACTTACAAGCGTTGGGAATCGAATTATGCAAAATGCTGACTAAAGAAGCTTTCCCTACGGGAAAGCTTCTTTTTTATACATAATGAGACAAGTGTTACAGTGAAAAACGAAAAAATCATTTATTGTAAGTTTGAGATTGTAAAAAAAGGAGGGTTTCTGTGAAAAAAGGATATATCGCCGGGTTAAGTGTCATTGTATTGCTTCTCATTGGTATCGCTATTTCAGCTGTAGTTAAATTTCAAGATCTGGAGCAGGTTGTTCAGCAGAAAGATAAAGAGATCCAAGCAAGCAAAAGCAATTATCCCGAAATATATGACCACTTGAATGCGGTTACACTAGATGGTTTTAAGCGTTTGATTCAGCAGGATCAAAGTGTGTTTGTCTATGTCGGCAGACCCAGTTGTGGAGACTGCAATCGGTTTGAGCCTAACTTTAACAAGATGATCGAACAGTATAATCTAGGCTCTAAAATTACTTTTTTGAACGTTCACAAAATCCATAAGGACAAGCCTCAATGGAATAAATTCAAAGAGGATTACAACGTTAAATACACCCCCACTATTGCAGAATTCAGAAACGGCAAGCTGGTTGATAAAATAGAATGGACGCCCAAAAGAGACCTCAGTACGGATGCTGTAAAAGAGTGGCTGACTTCCAAGAAAATTATTATTTTATAAGTCTCTTTTCTATTCAATTCATTACAAACACAGAGAACTGTTTATGCAAAAAAAAGGTATTCATTCGTATAACGCATGAATACCTTTTTAGGAATGCACAGGTCTTCCAAGCTCTAATAAAAAAGGGGCATTCGGATTTTATGGTGGAGACAAAATCAAAACATTTCACTTAAAAATCGGAGAATATGGTGGTATTTTTCTAAAGACTTGATTTGTAGCGATATCTTAGTACAATGGTTTTATGACTACTCAAAACATAATAAATGATGAGCTCAGAGTCAAAATATTTAAGGCGTTAGCTGATGAAACAAGATTGGACATCATACGAGCTCTATACGCCAGCAAGAAGGAAATGAATTGTGGAGAAGTAGGACACATTCGCGATACTACGAAATCGAATACTTCGTATCACTTGCGTGCTTTAAAGGAGGCGAAATTGATCAAGGTACGAAAAGAAGCTCAAACGAAGTATATGAGCATCGATTTGGAGACATTTCAAACTTACTTACCTGGATTTCTGGATACATTGTAGAAAGAAATTCTTTTTTTATTCATTAGTTCAATAATCTTTGAACTATAGAACTAACTAAAAAGGGTGAATAAAATGATCAAATTAACTGCTTTATTTTTCCTCATCATGTTTGTTATCGGTACGGATACGTTTTTGATATCTCCGCTCATCCCCACTCTTCAGAGCTTGTTTCATATCCCAACTGAATATTCCGGTTGGATGGTAGGGTCTTATGCTTTAGGTTATGCCATTTTTGCACTGATTGCTGGACCGCTTTCCGATGGATGGGATCGCAAAAAAGTAATGCTTTCCGGCATGATCTGCTTCTCTGTTTCAACCATGTTATGCGGCTTTGCCACAGGTTTTTGGTCGATGTTCTTCTTCCGTTTTTTAGCCGGAGTCAGCGCAGCATTTACGGCGCCTCAAGTCTGGGCATCGATCCCTACTCTGTTTCCAACGTCAAAAATCGCCAAAGTATCAGGATTCGTCATGGCAGGCTTGGCTGCTTCCCAAGCGTTCGGTATCCCTATTGGAAGTCTGCTTGCCTCAACCCATTGGTATTATCCTTTTTTTACAATCGGTGCATGTGCATTATTGGTAGCAGTATTCATCTTCTATGCTTTGCCCGAAATGAAACCAAATCAAGGCCAAAAAACCAGGACTCCGATTTTCAGTAGATACATCCCACTATTGAATAGCCGAATGGCAAGAAAGGCTTTCCTCGCTCATTTCTTATTTCAATGTGGATTCTTTGCTGCCTTTTCTTTCATTGGAAAATGGGTGACGGATCGCTTTCACCTTTCAATTGATCAAACGGGATACGTAATGTTTTTTCTAGGTCTTGGGAATATAGTCGGGAGCTTTGGCGGTGCCTATGTGATCAAAACGTTAAACCGTTTCAATACGCTGGTTGTAGGCTTTCTTGTCTCTATCATATGTTTTATTGTGTTGCCTCTCTTGCCGTCGGTTGCGGCTTTCGAAAGTGTTTACTTTTTCATATTCGTTAACATGGGGATCTCTTTTCCCCTAATATTGGGAATGCTGAATTCACTAAATCCGACCATCCGCGGCACGATCTCCAGCTTGGCCAATTCAAACATGTACGCTGCGACAACGCTCGGTTCTTGGATCGCAGGCCTGATTTACGCGACTTTTAACGGTTTTTCCGCCGTAGGCATGTTTGCGGCTATATGCTTTGCCGGTTCGTTGTTATCTTTTATATTCAGCGGTATTTTGACCAGTCACGCGAAAACAAAGAAGGAGTTTGCATCATAAATGCATAGAAGAAATTCATATGGATATTTTAAATCTTCCAAACTTCAACATATTAAGTATTAGTGAAAATGAATTTGATTTTCTAATACAAGTGGTGACGAACTCTCCACCTTTGGCTTGCCCTCATTGCGGATGCATAGCCAACCTCTACAAACACGACAGCAGGGAACAAGTTTATATGGACTTGCCCATTCATGGCAAGCGTGCAGGCCTTCTTATAAAGCGTCAGAGGTATCGCTGTAAAGATTGCAATCGAACCTTTTGGGAACACTTAGATCACACCATAGACGAAAAGCGAAACTGTACCAAACGATTATTGTCTTATATAGAGAAGCAAAGCCTTAAACGCACGTTTGTCAGCATATCCGAGGATGTTGGATTGCATGAAAAAACGATACGTAACATCTTTCGTGATTACCTCAATCGTCTTAAAGTAACGCTTCGTTTTGAAACTCCTAATTGGCTTGGGATTGACGAAATACACATTATTAAGCCAAGATGCGTTTTAACCAATATTGAGGAACATACGTTGTTAGACGTTTTGCCCAATCGTAACAAGGAAACCGTTATAGACTGCCTCTCACGCCTTCCAAATAGAGGACAAATACGATACGTCACAATGGATATGTGGCAACCATATAAGGACGCCGTGAGGGCTATCTTGCCAAAAGCTCTTATCATCGTCGATAAGTTTCATGTTCTCCGTATGGCAAACCAAGCGTTAGAAACCATTCGTAAGCAGCTCCGAGAAGGATTATCGCCAAAAGAACGCCGCGGGCTGAGGCACGACCGTTTTATCCTCCTAAAACGCCATAAAGCGCTTACAGAGATGGATAAAATTACGCTTGACCTTTGGACAAAGAATCATCCTTCTCTCGGCACTGCTTATGACTTAAAGGAATCATATTTCGATATTTGGGAATGTGATAGCAGACAGACGGCATTCCTTAAATACAACGAATGGAAAGCTAAAATACCAACTGAACTGCAATCCGCTTTTGAACCACTTACAAAGGCTATGAAGAACTGGGAAGAGGAAATATCCGCCTACTTCGACCATCGCATTACAAACGCTTATACGGAGTCTCTAAACAGCCTTATTCGAGTCATTAATCGTTTAAGCAGGGGATACTCTTTTGAAGCCCTACGAGCCAAAATACTCTTTACAGAGGGACTTAAAAAGCAACGTAAGCCTAAGTACCAGAGGCGGTTTGATAGCTACGATCTACGGGAGGAAAACTTCCCGATGTTTAATATGCCACCTATTGAAGTTGTTCGTAAGCCAGAAGAAATAATCTTGCTGGGAATCGATTTTTCCACCTTGATCGAGAAATTGGAGAAGGGCCAGCTATAAACCCTTCTCCGCCATAAAATCCGAATACCCATAAAAATAGTTCCTACTACTCTTCACTGCCTTCTGATAAACCTCGTTCGTATCTATCAGTCCCTATATTGTAGACACTTCATGAGTATGGTCGTCAATCGAATCAGGAAATTCATAACGGATAATATCCGTTTCGGATACGATATGTCCGATTTGTGACTCAATGAATTCTAAATCTCCTTCTACTGCCCCTATAAAATGCTTTGTACCGGGTTCAATGACGATGACCTCACCGGGGCTGACTGTCTGTATCACGCCATTGATAGAGACACTCCCGGTTCCAGAAACTATAGTCCAAACTTCTTTACGAAACTGATGCTCATGATAGCTGATAAATCTCCCGTTTGAAATGACCACGCGTTTGGTCACTGTCTGCAATCCACTTGCTGCCGCTTGATGGGATAACACCGTTTGCTTTCCCCAGAAGCGCTCCTCAAAACGTGGTCCGATTTCAATTTCCGCCACCATATCCTTAATTCCTGTGGATGACTGCCGATCCGTAACCAGCACGCCATCCGGCCCGGCAACGACGATAATGTCCGGGACATTCCAGATACTGACCGGAATCTCCAGTTCATTGATGATATGCGAGTCATGTGAAGCTTCTGAAATATATCCTGGACCACTCAGCTTCGAGCTTACTTCTCTCACCAACGAATCCCATGTGCCCAAGTCTCTCCACTCTCCATGATATGGAAGCACAGAGAGCTTATGAGTATGCTCTACTACCGCGATATCGAAGCTAGTTTTAGGCAAGTCTGCATAATTTGTCGAAAGAGATTCATAGTCGGCTGGTATACCCATTTGCTTCAGAATATCCAATAAAAAGCCCAGTCTAAAAGCAAACACCCCGCAATTCCATAAGGCCCCTTCACGGATCAACGCTTCTGAACGAATCAGATCCGGCTTTTCTACAAATGAACTAACCCTATAATATGGCTGGTCAAGTGAAGGAGAGGCTGAAGGCACAATATATCCGTATTTATCAGAGGGTTCCGTCGGAGCAGCCCCCATTAATGCGATATGGCTTCCTGATTGCTCTAATATGGAAGGAAGCCTGCGCAGATGCTCAAAAAATTCATCTCCCGTATACCCGTCCACAGGCATGACCCCTACGATCTCGTCGAGTGATGCGCCTGCAACGTCATGCAAGTAGGCCGTAGCCAGGGAAATGGCCGGGAAAGTATCTCGCTGAGTCGGCTCCTCAATCACTACAGCATCTCCGCCAATTTGTCCTCGAATCAGCTCGGCCTGAGTTCCACTCGTCGAAAAATAGGCCTCATCTGCCAAATTCGCCTCATCTAATTGCCTCCATATTCGTTGCAGCATACTTTCGGGCCGTTCGTCGTGACGTAGTATGGAAAGAAACTGCTTGGGACGGTTCACATTGGATAAGGGCCACAGACGTTTACCCGAACCTCCAGATAATAAAATCATTCGCAAAGATGCAACCTTCTTCCTGTAAATTAATATTTTTCTTACATTATAAGACTGTTCATTTTTCGCATTTCTGCCGAATACATAAGTATGTATTATCGTGGCAAATACATGATTATGCAATGCTATTGTATCTTTGTCTGTACAGGAGATGTCAGTCATGCCCATAAAAATACTCATCATTGAAAATCAAAAAGGTTTGGCAGATATGATTGCTCTTCACCTTCAGGAGGAAGGCTATCATACCGAGCTTATTTATGACTCTAAACTTGCAATTCCTACACTCATGCGTTTTAAGCCGGATATTATTGTGACCGCTCTAATGTTTTCCGGTAAAGTCGAATGTGCGCTGATCAGCCAAATCCGTCAATTTACCACAGTCCCTATGCTGGTCATCTCTAATAACACCGTGCTGAATATAAGAATAAAAGCTCTGGATGACGGAGCAGATGACTTCTTATGCAAGCCGTTCAGTCTGATAGAGTTAAATGCCCGCATCAAAGCCCTGCTGCGCCGCTGCGGCCGCAACATGCTCACTGAATCGCAAACGGTAACTCAAAAGAATAAAAAGGTAAGGGTATGGGTGAATGATTACCGTCATTGTCTGTTAGTCGATGACCAAGAAATAGAAGTCACTCAAATCGAATTTTCTATTATAAAAGAAATGTCCTGCAATCCAGGTAAAGTCTTTACCCGCAGTGAGCTGATGGATCGGATCAAAGGCGGAGATGGCGCTTATCTGGATCGCACTATCGACGTACATATTTCCAGCCTCCGCAAAAAAATAGAACGTGACCCTAAAAATCCTCAGCACATCCGTACCGTCTGGGGCAGAGGCTACAAATATGAGATGTAGCCGTATCATGGCTACCCATTTCCCCACTGAGCAGCTTGCTTTTTATGGAAGGTTTCGCTTCTTCCATCGCCGATAAGGAAGAAAACAAGCTGCTCCACCCAGTATCCCTATGAGGAACAGTCCCCATCCGAAACGGTAGGCGGAAGCCAGAATAACGACGACTTTCCCGTTCCCGTTACCATTGGTAATAAATCCGGTAGTTACTCCATTCACAGACAGACGGGCTCGCTGATTTTCGCCACCCAGCCTGAACTCCCATAGTGGATTGGGTGATTCGGTCTCCCGGATCAGCACCTGCTGATGCGTCGGATTATATAGCGTAAAACTGCGTTCCATGGAATTCTCACGAGTAGCCTGAATGCTTTCCGAAGCATGTGGTGCCATAAAAAAGGTATCCATATCCGTTCCCTCAAACAACGTAAATTGATCCACTGTAATCATGGCTTGATAAGGGATAATGGAATATTCCTTCATTTGAAATAAGCCTGACTGCTTCTTGTGCGCATGCGCTAAAATTTGAAACTGCATCATGGCGGTTCCTGCCGGTGCCTTCACAATTTGATCATAATGATTCCATTGTTCCTTATCTCTCTCCTCCACCTCATCAATATAGGAGGTTTGGAGAACCTGGGACGCTTTATTCAAAAATATGACCTTCATGTGCCGACTTCCAACTTGTGCTGATCGCGCATCCAACTGCACGGCATACTCTTGCAGCGGCTCGGCCTTCATTTTCTTGGACGCATATATATTCCAGTCACAGGAATAGCTAGGTGCGTAACGGATAGAGAGTCCTTCGTCCATAAATGACAGGTTCGTCTGGCCAGGTCGTATATCCGCTACACATCCGACATCCGTGTCTAATGACTCCTTCGTGTTCTCCCCAGGCATTACCGTCACTTCCTGCCCGCCCATTCGATGAATATCTCCAAAACGGCTCAATGACGGTACTTGGCTGTCCAGCACAAGGGTTAAGTGATACTTTCCCTTGGTTAGGAACAGATTTTTGAATTCTATTCGGCCATAGTCGTTCAGCAGACCGGGAATTTGTATGATTTTCTTGGCAAAACCATCCTGATCGGGCACCGTTTCAATAACCTGCTTTTCAGATAAAGAGGTAGCGGGTAACCGCTTATACGACTCTTCCGTACGAATCGTTCTGGTCAGCACCTCTCCCGTCTCTTCATTCACCCACTTCATCGTTAATGACCCATGGTATCCTGCAGGTAGATTAGCCAAAATAGCTGTGGCATAGGTTCCCGTTTTGGCGACTTCCACATCCCTGCTTAACGTCCCCTTCTGATAGCTGATCCCTCGCCCCATACTAAGTCTTGGCAAAGCACGCTCCGTCTGCACATTCCCTTGGGCGTTAAAATCGTTCTCTGCCTCCAAGGTGAAAAAGAGCTTGCCCCGCTTCAATGCCTGCTCCACTGGAAAAGATAACTGATCTAGCTGATCCACAGGCACAATCGCAAATTGATTGACCGCATTAAAACCTTGCAGGTTATTAACCGTGACTGGAGTATCTCCTTTTGGAAAAACATGTTCCCCCAGATCGACCCATTGAAATTGGTTTAAACCATTATCCTGGGTCTTGATACTAACCACTTTGTCCGGTAGCGTGACTTGTAATTTCCCGCCTGCCTTATTCATAAACACTCTGGCATATACATGCGAGGTTTGAGGTTGATCCAGTTTTTTGTGCATCGTAAACGTGTTAGGCTTACTGTATTGCCCCAAATCACGTAGCTGGATATCATGAATCCACCAGTAATTTTTTTGCTGTGGGCGCTGCAGGGTTAACAAATCCATTCGCATCCAATAGCTGCCGGGCGGCGACACGTATTCCCCGTAAAATTTCACACTGTCAAAATTATATCCCTCCGAAGGCGCCACGACATAGCTAACCCCCAGTTCACGCATTTTCTTATCGTAAAATCTCATTTTCACATGCATTTTGTTCGTCCCACGACCGGAAACGGTAATTTGGAACTGATACGGATTATTTTCCTTGGCTTCCAGCAAACCTGATCGAGCGACCTGCCATATATTACTCGGGTCTCCCTTCATAATTTCACCATGCAGAGTTGGCACATCATTCAATTCCTCACGGGGATTAGCCTGCACACTGAACAACTGCGGGTTATCCGGCTTGAAGAAGGTTTCGGTCCGCAACATGGAATCAAAGTCCACAACCGTCTTCCCTTCGATGCTGCTCATCTGATACGGGGCCACATCCAGCTTCTTACTGGCAAAGGTGACCGCAATCCCTGCATCCATTTCCATATCGAACGGAAAGTTCCGTATATTTTGGGAGGATAAATACCACAACCAATCGTTGGTCGAGGCAAAGGTTTTGGACCATTTTAAAAAGGCATTACCATCCTCAATAGCATCAAAAGGCCGTAAGTAATCCTCTGCTGGAAGCTGTGACAATAGCAAGTCATTAAAGGACGCCGCTTCCACATAATCCCCTTTGTTAATCGTCTGGATGGTTTTTAGCTCAGGCTTTAACGCACTGAACAGCACTCCAAAGCGGCTAAAATCAAAACCAGGCAGATGACTGTAGCTCTCTAGTCGGCTAAAACCGTAAGGTGTTACAATTTTACTCGCAAGGATGTTCATATAGGGCGGTGTCTGGTCGAGATTGAATATGGAAAATAGCCCGTTCTGGTACGTACGTTTCAGCCCGGTCTGACCTTCCAGCTGAGAGAGGTGGAAATCCTGACGCTTCTCCTGTCCCACATATTCATCATGGTAGACCAACTGGTTAACACCAAAGGTAGAGAACAGCCAACCTAATCGGGAGCTTAATCCGTTGTCCATGACATACTGTAGAAAATTCATATAGTATGTAATACCGGGATCATTGCCCTCATGATGAAAGATCGTATTTTTAGGAGAAGAGTATACCTGAAAATCTCCGGTTGCCTTTTCGTTTGCGGTCTTCCCTTTATTCCATTTGGGCGTGGCTACTCCGTTATAGCTCTGAATCATATTGTCAGCAATCGGAAAGTATAATGCCTTGCTATCGAAACGATCCGGATCAGTCAGCTTTTCAGCCATTTGACCATAAGCCTCCGGCACTTGTACTGGCTTGTAGTACCCCTCAATGAACTGAGTGCGCAAGGGAGCAAAATATACCCCCAGACACAGGACGACGATAACGACCGCCAGCTTTTTATATACACGCTGTAGCGGCGATGATCCGAACCATTCCATAAATTGAATGACACCAAAGGTCAGCAACACCCCGAAATTAAGGGCAATCAGTCCAATAAATTTGTTAGGATCACGGAAAACCGAACCAATCACAGGGGTTTTCGTAACCAGAATGACAAACCACTTGGCAATCGATGGGAACGTCGTCCCGGTAGCTGCAACCAGAAACAGCAGCGTAAGTAGCGAGAAGATCAGAATGATCGGATTTTTATGTGAACGTGTCACCATCGCATACCCGATCAATAGCAACAAAAATCCCCCTCCTACATAAAACATGACAGGCAGTGAGGACAAGGAAAACATGGGCCACCAATAGCTCAGTAAATAACCCACATTATTTAAACTGCTGTTGCGGCTGAACAGAGACAACGTATCCACGACATTGATATTATGCTGAGACGCTTGAGCGTCCATCAACATGCTACCGACATATAGAGACAACCAATAAAAACTGAGCAGACCGAAAAACATGCCAAAAATGATCCCTTTACGCAAAAAATTGTCGTATAACGGCTGCAAATAGGTGCGACCAGCCTTACGGTGGGTCCAGGTCAGCTTGATCAATAGCAACATGGTGAACAAGCCCAAATAAATCATGCCGAAGAAAAAATAGTGAATTGCCGCAGCACTAACGGTGAATACCGCAGCCAACAGAAACAGGTCGATCCAGTTCCGCTGATACAACTTGTGGGGATGATAGTTTTTAATTTGTTGAATTTGAAACTTGGGGTCCACCGCACTGAAAAAGAATCGCAGCATTAACGGAAATAAACTATATCCACAGAGCAAATAAATATGCTGAATGCGGAAAATAACCCACGGATTCAACGCATAAAACAACGAGCCGACCATGATGGCAAAAATACGGGTCTTCGTAAAGCTTGGTGAATAATACACGCTAACCAATCGTTTGGCAAAGGCATACATCGAAAATGCCGAAACAAATAACAAGCCTGTAATAAACGACTTGAGCAAGACCGGTCCGCTTTCGTCAAATAAGAGTGACAGTCCATAGAAGGGCAAGATGTACAGGATACGTGGAGCATTGAACAAGGTCGAGGTAGACCATCGCTCGTTCCATACCCCGGTTATTTCCTCCAGATACCGATGAGAGGTGGCTCCAAAAGCAATGTCGCTAAACACAATTTGCCCTGGTCCATAGATGGGTGCAAGATATGCAACAATCGCAATCAGCATCAACATCATTGCCGCCATATCGTAACGATAGCGAAATACCCATTTTTTCATGCTTGTCCCCCTCTCTTGAACTTCTCGTATATCCGTCGGTTATCTTGGGCCTATCTTCTCAAACGAACGATTGCCTGCAAGCCCTGATCGGTATTACGCAGCTTTAAACGGCCGCCTATGGTCTTCAGGTATGCATCCATATGGTACAGGCTGAACGCATGCTCCTGCGAGTTTTGGGAATAGTCTGGCTGGAAATAGCTCCAACGCATTTTATCATCAATCCCGCCGCCTGTGTCCTCAATGATAATAACAATTTCTCCTTCTTCCAGCCGTGAACTAACCTTAAGCACTTGAGATTTCCGCTTGGACCGCAGACCTGTTCGGCCCTGTTCCTGATCCTCAGGCAATTCTCCGCCTTGGCCCATGGCCTGAACTGCATTTTCCAGCAGTCCCTGAATCGTTTTGTACAGCATGGGTGCTTGTACTGCAATCGATGGAACAGGCTCTTGCCGCAAGATCACTTGAATGTTCTTTATGTTCAATGAACGGTTCGCCCATTTCAGCGACTCAGACAATACTTCATTCATATCTGTAAAGCTAATTCCACTATTATCATGCATCTTCTCTTCCAGCTCATCGCGCAAGCTACGAACTCCCGTCAGTAACTCTCCCAGTGAGGATTCCTGTCTGAGACGACCCTGGATAAAATTTTCATTCAACTCGCGAAAATACTCCAGTTCCTCATGAGAGGCTCCTTTTCCCTGACTGGATGCCGCTTCAAAGCGGTTTGCTAGATCATGATAGAATCCCAGCAGCTTCAAATCATCACCGCCTGTGAGACGGCCAGTCTGCTCTTGCAGCTCTTGTAGCTGCTGCTCAATCGTCTGCATTAACGGCAAATAATACGTGTCCTGCTGCTGTCGCATATCTTCATCTCGCCGTTGATCACGCACCTGGTTGTTCACGATGGCATCCTTCACAATCCTTTTGCGGAACTGTACGAGCATGGCCCACAGAATGAACAATATTAGAACCATGACCATCCACAACTGTTTGCCGAAGGAGCTGATTCGCTGTGCTGTATCCTCGCTGACATCCTTAACCGATATGTAAAGGGCTTCTTCCCCAATGCGGCTAAATCCTATCCCGTATTTTTCACCGTCATCTTCAATGACACCTGTATTGCCCTCCAGCAGCCTACGGGTGACGCCCGTGATGTCCGTTCGGTTAATATCCGGATTACTTCGGGAAGCTACAACTTTAAATTGACCGTTATAAAATAAAGTCTCATACTGGTTAACCGGTTTACTTTTAATAATTCCGCTGAGCATATCAGCGTCAACCTTGCGCACCATAAAACCGCCCATCTGCGCTCCTTGAATCCTGCATGCGATATACTGGGCAGGCTGATGATCCTCTGTCACAAAAGAGCTTACTGCACAACCATTTTGCAGCCACTTAATCTGCTGGACCGCACTTTTCATCTCACGATTATCTCGTCCGACCATCACATGATACTGTTCATCCAGCACATAAAAGGCCCCGCTTTCACGCTTAAACCCCTCAGGATACTGGCGTGTTCCCTGATTCAGCATATCTCTGCCCAGACTGGACGACAGCTCCTTCAATTCAGCCTGCCATGCGGCATAACGCTCGGTTATGCTGCTAGAAAGTTCCTGTACCTCATACTGGAGCTGTTCGTTCTGAATCTCCGCCAAGTGAACACTGAATTGTCGCACGACAAACCATTGAAGCACAGCGGCCAAAAACACGGTCACACCCAGTACGATCAGGTACAGGATCAGCTTTTGCCAACCTGGTTTCAACAAAGCCCATTGTTTCATGCTTCCCTGTCCCCTCCATTTTGTTCACGACGGCTCAAAATAGCCTGCATCAGGCATTCCAGCTCGTAGCTGACCAGCGGTAGCCGTGCGCACAGCAACCGGGGAGTGCGGCGCTGGAGGGCAGCAAACCTCGCAGCGGTTTCCGTTGCCCCGTCCGTCAGTAGGATCAACTCGCATGTTTTTGCGATATATAAGCGATCCAACTCTTCCTCGCCGTATTCTCGCAGATCAACAACGTAAATATCATGACGATCGTCCATATGCTGAAGTGCGCTGGAGACAACCAGGGTCACCCCTGTATGCCGTGCAGCATGATACTGATGAAGGAGACGCATACCTTTTTCCCAGAGGGCATGCTCAGCCGAATCAAATCGTTCACAAAAAAGACGCAACGCCCGTTCTGTATTGACATCTTTCAAAAATGCCAAAACGCTGATATTATACATGTAGTTCCTCATTTCTTACTTCCTGATTGGAGTTGCGCAGTTCTTATGACACCCCAAAACATTCTATTTGTTGACGACAGCCCTATGGTTCTGTCCCTGCTTGAACGGACCCTGACGCAAGAAGCATTCACCTTACATACCGCTCACACGCCCAAAGAAGCCTTACAAGTGCTGGAACAGCACCCGATTGATGTGGTCGTTTCCGATCTGCTCATGCCTGGTCTGGATGGGATTACCTTCCTTCGCATGATTAAGAAAGATTATCCACATATCGTACGAATCATTTTGTCTGGTCACCTGCATACGCAGTCCATTTTATCGGCGATTAATCAAGTCGGTGTGTTCCGTTTTTTGACGAAACCGCTGGAGCTGGATGATGATACGCTAAAAAAAATACTGTATGAGGCGCTTGATCAAGCCAAACTCAATCGAAACAGCCTGCATGCAGCAGACCAGAACGTAGCTTCCGACCTGTCAGTATTTATAGACAGCATTTTGAATGCTCCGTACCGACCCTATGTGCTGCTGAATGAACAAGATATCGTAACCGCTGTACACATTGCACTTGCTGAGCTGTATCCTATTGGGCGCTCACTACGTCATCCTGACGGGGAAGGTATTCAGTTAACCACGCATTCATTATACATACCGTATGAGGAGTCGGAATCTTCCGATCCCGACCTGTACACGCTGGATACGCTGACCCTCGGACATTCATCGTTACGCCTTATCCGCCTTAGCGAGATCGCCTGAGTGACGGGTGCCGCCCTTTAACACGGCGGCTACCCCAATCACAGTTAGGCATACATACATCCACAACATCCCCATCGTCAGCAACGGGTGACGGATATAGTTTTTCAAATTCCCCCACGTATACAGCACCGGACGGAAGAAATACCAACGTTCCAGTGCCTTTCGTAATCCGCCCTCTTCAGATGACATCGTACGATCCATCACTGAAAAGTAGTAGGCTTTTTTACGTAATACATCGTGCAGATAGACCTGTTTTTCATCATGATATACCCGTGTAAATACCGCCCGGCGAATGACTCCACCAGACTCTATATAACGTAAGGTCGGCTGTATTTCTTCAAAAGCAATCTGCTCCGCATTAAACCCGCCCGTCGATTCATAAGCGCTCATTCGCCAGAAGCGTGCCGCTTCAATGGAGCGTTTTCCCAAGGTCTCACCCGCGTTATTAATCACATTTCGCTCAAAAACTTTCACTTTGGAAAAAAAATTGTCCGCTTCCGAATACGCCTCCTCCGGAACGACCAAAGCGCCAATATCCTGATGATCATCAAAAAAGTCGATGCTCTGCTGAATCAGATGTTCGGCTAAAATCATATCGGAATCCAATACAAATATGTATTCGGCACCCAAGCGTTTCGCTTCCTCAACCGCTCTAACCCTAGCGACTCCCCGCTCCCCATGGGGAAGCTCCAATACCGTTACGGGTACTGCGCTCCCTGCCGACAGCATACGAATCGTCTCGACGGTCCGGTCACTGGAGCCATCATCAGCAATTACAATATGCAGATCCTTGTAATTTTGCCCCATACAGCTTCGCAAACAAGGCTCTATCGTCCGTTCATTGTTGTACGTGGAGAAGAGAATGACCACTTTGTCCACTCTGTTCCGCCTCCTCTATCCAATCTTCCATCAACTGCTCAAACGCAGCAGCCGTATGATCAAAATGGAATCTTAACGCATATTGATACGCCCGCTCACGGATGGCCATGTAATCTTCGCCGCCCTTCGCTGCTCTTTCCATTTGTTCAGATAATCCCCGGATGTCGCCGTGAAAGCATAGATATCCGCTCTTCCCAAAATCCGTTGCATCCACCAGACCCGGTGAATTGCTGACAATGCTGGGCGTTCCAACCGCTGCCGCTTCGGTAATTGTCAACCCCCAACCTTCACGCAAGGAAGGAAACACCAGCGCGTGGGCACGACTCATCAGCTCCAGCTTATGCTCTGCTGAAACAAATCCGTAAAAGGTAATATCAGCTTGCGATTGCCCCTGTTCATCCGGTTCTCCGTATGTTAATCCATACCGTTTCATAATCGGCAACAATTGTTCTGCCACATAGGTTTTATCGGTTTTTCCGGCAATCCATAACATAGCCTGAGGGAACTTTTCCTTGAGCTGCCCAAAGGCCTCAACGACCAGATCAATGCCTTTATATTTGACGAAGCGCCCAGCGTACATGAAGGTCGGATTAGGTTCCTTCGTTAAAAATTGTTCGCGCGGCCAATGATCAAACTCAATGCCTTCCGGTAAAAGATGAACACGATCCGGGTGAAAGCCCAGCTTAAGTAGATCATACCGAGTAGACGGAGATACCGTAAGCGTTCGATCCTTACGAGCCAGCTTAAGCATCAAGGGTTCCATATGAAACCCAATAACATTTAGCGGGAATTTGGCGTTCTCAAACCATATTTCCCTTGTTAGCTGATGTATGAAAAAAATCCGCTTGGATGCCTCCACCCAAAATCGGGTAAAGAATTGATGCGTATTCGCCTGGTTAATCACATAGTCGATCTTCCTTCGATGACGACGGTAATAGCGCATCGCATAATAAATAACACTGTATATGTTTCCTTTTCGAATATACGTAATACCGTCGATAATTTCATGCTCAGGCATCCCCTCAAATTGGGGTGAAAAATGAATGAACTGGAAGCGGCCTTGTTGTGAGCGTTTAAGCATTTCGTGGGTGAAAATTTCTGCTCCTCCGCTTTTAGGTGAACGTATGTCACGCCAGGACAGCAATAGAACTACGGTTTTACCGTCCTGTTCATGTATGGTATTCATGGGGTACATCCCCCTTTATCTTTATTTTGAACAAATGCACATAGGCGTCTATCACAAAGTAGAGAGCCATAGCTCCGTAAACCATGAACTCAGATAGCAAGAAATCTACCGGCTCTGTGTGGGCAATATGAAAGGCTACTAATAAAGCCGCGGCTCCTGCCATCAGACTGAACATAAATTTGCGTCTGCCCACCAATACGTGCACATGCACAAAAAACAGCACGATGGAAAATAACCAGTACACCCATCCCCCCCATGGAATATAGGCCTCGGCCGATTGGTAAGAGGCTCCGAATAATATGGGTATAGAGGATGGGAACACAAAGGTCGTGCCCACATATACACAGATCGCAGCTACAGCCATTAATCCGGCATAGACGGCAATCAACTTGCCCAAAGCTTGGCGGTCATGCCCCTGCGCACCGAGCTTTGGAATAAAGGCAGCAATCAGGCTATACGAAACGTAATAGACCAACTGGCTGTACTTCAGCGCAATGGCATAGCTGCTGGCCTGCTCGGGAAAGTAATGCTGTACATACAACATGTCGATAGAGATACAAAACAAAATGAATAAATTCGTCATAAGGCTATCGGTGAAATCCTGACCCAATGACTGCCATAGCCCAGAAGGGATATGTTCTCCACTGGTTGTGAATAAGGACAAGCCACGAGCCGAAACGATCCAGCCGTGGAGTAGCGACAGCAACATTCCCCCACAGCTCGCCAATAGTAGGGCTTCCAGCTTTAACCCCAGTGCAGCCAGAACAAAAAACAAGCTCAGCTTCCCTATTACTTCAATGTAATAGTTCACATTGAGCGCCAACATGCGTTCCCTACCCTGTAAATCTCCACGGCACGAACTCACCAAAATATGTAGGCCGATCAAGCCATACAGCATGAATAGCGGGGCGGAATCGACGCCTAAAAGCGAGCGCAATAACGGATGAATGATGAGTAAAATGATCATGGCAAGCACAGTTAGCACCAATGGTGCTTTTAGTAATAGAGAACCGAGCGGTAAGCTACGTAGCGCAAGCATCTTGCCACCCTTGGATACCAGCTTGGCGGTCAATAGCTGGATGGATAAGCCCAAAACGGACAACAGTGCAAAGAGGGCCAGCAGCGCATTCGCTTGACCATAGGCTTGTCCGGTAAGATACCAGCTCGCTGCAATGTGGAAGAAAAAATTAAACCCGTTAAGCAGCACATTAAAGAGAGGAAACATCAACGAACGCAATCGGTTGTTCACGTTGTTATCTCACCCGCCGATCCAGTCGCCAAATATCAATGATAGAGCGTAAAAAACGAATGGAATCCTTCCAGACATGGATGTGCGATCCATCGCGGTCAATACATTTGACGGGTAATTGCAGCACACGAAGCTGGAGTCGCTTGGCAATAAACATCATTTCTAGATCCAGCGCCAATCCGAGCTGTTCCTTTAAATGCGGAAACATCCGTTTCACTGCAACCGAACTCATCACTTTAAGCCCAGTCTGGGAATCCACCACACCTGTGGGTAAAAAAGGACGGGAAATGACCCGCTTACCAAAGCTGACAACAGATCGCAATAAAGACCGATTCTCGGCGGTCATATCCTTGGTTCCGATCACGACATCATAATAGCCCTGCTGAACAACATTAATCATTCTGGCAATATCCTCAATAAAAAAGGAGTCGTCCGCGTCCACAAATACGTAGTAATCCGCACCAATGGTCCGCATCCCTTCCAGATACGTCCCTGCCTTACGTGTATTGCGTCCCAATTCCCTTGTTTGAAGCAGCGGACTAAGATTCTGATTAATCCGGTTTACGGATAAGTCCGTTGCTGCCTCCAGCGCTTTAATCAAGGCATGGGTGCCATCGTGGCTGCCATCATCAATGAGATAAATCGAACCTTCAATAATATGGCTACGGATAAAGGCTTGCAGTCGTTCAGCAAAGGTTTTGACATGAACAAAACGTTGCTCTTCGTTATATACAGACAAGATAAATGCAATATGTTGGCTTTTGGTCGAATACTCGGGATAGAGCAAGCTTTGTATTTCCGAAAGCATTTCTTCGGTGTCATTGGCTTGCCAAAATAGCAGTCGCAAACGGCCTACTCCGGTGATTTGCACCATATGCTGATCACTGAACGGAAATGTTACATCCGTCACCAGTAACAATGGCATTTGCGGAAATTGGCTGCGGATCTGATTGGCTTTCCGCACCGCCTCCCCCGGCTCCCTATAATCAATCAAGCAGCAACATGCGTTCTCGTAGACTGAAGCTGCCTCCGTGTCCTTGCACTGTATATATTGGTAAAAACAAATTACATTGGGATAATCAATAGCCCTGTCATTATCGCTAAAAATGGCTATAGGTCCCTGCACACAAACCTCTCCTTTTCCTCCGAATAGTTCTATTTTGTTGAAAAAGAATTAAAAATGTTTGTTTATAGGGGTTAAATTAATGCCCAAATACTTCATATTTTCTTAACAAAATAGCTGACACTCCATGATATATAAGGGAATAAGAGAAGAAAAACTGATTTTCATATTTGATAAAAACAGAGTATTTAGACCTGATTCATTAGAACCAAAATCCTTAGTATTAGTTAGCGAATCCATATCGAAAGTTGGTCCTTTTAGATCAATAGAAAGAAATGAATATGGTTATTTTGTCATATATAAATAAACGAATAAAACAAATTGGCACGTCCATACTATGGATAACATGTCATCTTTCGTTATGAATAGTTATGTAAATGAACAGAAGGAAGGTCTTTCTATGGAAGCATTTTATGTCAATCGCGATGGGTCATTATCTACTCCTTTACGGGGGAAGGATGTGTTGGCAAATCCCCTTTTGAACAAAGGCGTTGCTTTTACAGAAGAAGAACGCAAAGAACTGGGTTTGGATGGAATCCTTCCTCCCACCGTCCTTTCATTAGAGAAACAGAGCGTACGGGCATATCAGCAGTTTCTGGCACAACCCACCATGCTGCGTAAAAATGCTTCTCTCAACGACCTTCATAATCGAAATGTCGTACTCTACTACCGGCTGTTAACCGATCATTTGAGTGAAATGCTGCCCGTAGTCTACACGCCGACCGTAGGAACTGCGATTCAAGAATACAGTCACGAGTACAACCGTCCTGGGGGCGTATATTTGTCGATAGATAATCCGAACGGTATTGGACAAGCATTCTATAATTCCGGTTTGAGCGGCGAGGATGTGGACCTGATCGTCGTGACGGATTCCGAAAGTATTTTGGGGATTGGGGACTGGGGTGTCGGGGGGATTAACATTGCTATTGGCAAACTTGCAGTGTATACGGCTGCGGCAGGCATTCATCCCGGGCGGGTGCTGCCCATTGTACTGGATGTAGGTACGAATAATGAAAAGTTGCTGAATGATCCACTGTACATCGGAAACCGCCATAAACGGGTTCGCGGAGAAGCCTATAACCAGTTTATTGATACTTTTATCAGCAAAACGTTAGCGCAATTCCCGAAGGCGCTTTTACATTGGGAAGATGTGGGTAGCGTAAATGCACGCCATATTATAGGAAAATACGGTCAAAGTATACTCACCTTCAACGATGATATACAAGGTACAGGAGCGGTGACCTTGGCTGCAATTCTTTCGGCGGTGGGTGTCACCAAGACTCCGCTGCGTGAGCAAAAGGTACTTGTCTTCGGCCCAGGAGCAGCAGGGATCGGTAACGCTGACCAAATTCGGGGCGCTATGATCGCGGATGGTCTTTTGGAGGAGGATTCATTCAAGTCCTTTTGGGCTTTTGATTACCGCGGGCTGTTAACGGACGATATGGAAGATGTCCTGGATTATCAGAAACCGTATGTACGTAAAAAAGAGGAAGTCAGCTCATGGACGCGGTCGGATGACGGCAAAATACCGCTACTGGAGGTCATCCGTCAGGTGAAGCCTACCATATTAATCGGAACTTCTGGAGTAGCCGGTGCCTTTTCTGAAGAGATCATCAAAGAGATGGCGAAGCATGTAGAACGCCCGATCATTATGCCCATGTCCAATCCTACAAATCTTGCAGAAGCTATACCTGAGGATCTAATACGGTGGACCGATGGCAAGGCATTAATTGCTACCGGAAGCCCCTTTGACCCCGTCACTTATAACGGTACGAAATTTGAAATTGGACAGGCGAACAATGCCTTTGTGTTCCCGGGACTGGGTCTGGGTGCGATTGTGGTTAAAGCCAAAAGGATTACCCCTGCGATGTTTACAGCCGCAGCAGATGCCGTTGCCAATGGCGTAGATTCGAATAAGCCTGGCGGTGCGTTGCTCCCTCATATCCAAAAATTACGTGATGTTTCGTACGTTGTTGCGGTTGCGGTAGCGAAAGCAGCGATTCAGGATCAGGTAGCTCAGGCACACATTTCAAATGTTGAACAAGCTATACGGGATGCAATGTGGAAACCGGAATATGTCAAGGTCAAAGCAGTGGAAAGCGTAATACATCACCCTCACTAATGCTCCATTTAAGAAAGAGATTGCCTTGTTCAGACAGGCAGAATACGTCAGTTCAAGCAAGGAGAATCAATCTATGAGTGTCGGACATATCTTGTACATTTTGGTGCCGATTTTTTTCGTTATTATTTTAGGGTGGTTAGCGGGGCATTACAAAAGCTTTGATGCCTCTTCCTCCAAAACCCTAAATGCGCTCGTTACCAAATTTGCACTACCTGCGCATCTATTCATCGGTATTACGACAACGGACAGGAAAGCGCTCATCGAGCAATGGCCATTCCTGCTGGCCCTGTTCATTGGCATTGTCGGCTTTTTTACCGTTCTCCTTCTACTGTCCCGCTTTGCGGGGAAGCAGTCGGTCAAGGATGCCGCCATGTTTGCTTTGAACTCGGCACAGCCGACCTTTGCTTTTATGGGCATTCCTGTGCTTGGAGCCATCTACGGTTCCGCTGCTGTCGCCATTCCGATTGCGCTTACCGGGATCGTAGTCAATGCCGTCCTTGACCCTGCGGCTACCATTATAGCTACCGTAGCCAGCAGGAATTCAGGCAAAGAACGGAACGGTCACCTCGGAAGGTTAATCTGGGACTCCATTCTTCATGGATTAAAAGAACCGCTGGCGCTGGTTCCACTGATTGGTGTAATTTTGACCTTGTTCGGCTTCCATTCACCGGATTTGTTGAACAAATCGTTGAATCAAATCGGAGACATTACGTCCGGGGCCGCTTTATTCGCTGTCGGAGTGACCATTGGCGTACGCAACATTAGTTTTAGTGTAAGTGCCTTTGCCATCGCACTGTTAAAAACAATTGTACAGCCTTTATTAATGCTGCTGATCGCCTACCTGTGCGGTCTGTCGTCTGCAGATACTGTGAAGGCAGTTCTGCTCGTTTCCTTCCCGGGTTCAGCAGTCGCTGCTATGATCGCCACCCGTTTTGAAAGCCTGGAATCAGAAACAGCCTCCTCCTTTGTCATCAGTGCTGTCATATCGCTCGTTACACTCCCAGTACTGATTTCTCTATTGGTATAAATGCTGATTATTTAGACATTGGAGCCTGCCGCGAATTCCTTCGTGTAGACGGAACTGATCTTCTCCAGCGCCTTTTTCCCTCTCGGAAGCGAACTTCAGCTCTGTCGTTTGGCCCTTGACCAGATAGACATGTTTGACATAGCGTATGAACGTATGTACAGTAATAGTCAAAAGAATAGAAGTCCACTAGGGGAGCCGCTATGGCTGAGACAAGAACGTATCTTGGACCCTTTGAACCTGATCTAGTTCGTACTAGCGTAGGAAAGTGGAGCCTTCGTATATAAGGTTTCAAGCGTTTTTTGCGTATTGGGCCTATTGTTGAAGCCGCTCCATTTTTCTGGGGCGGCTTTTTAGCGTTGTTCCGGAATTATATTCTTACAGGACTTCTTGCTCTTCAATTTTATGGAGGTGGCGAAATTGAGTTTTACACAAGAACTCCGTCGGCAGGCGGACGGCATTTTTCAAGCGATTTTTGAGCATCCCTTTGTGAGAGGTATTGCTGAAGGAAGTTTGACAAGGGGACAGCTGATTCACTATGTAAAACAGGACTTTGAATATTTGAACGCCTACATGCGGATATACGGCATCGCAATCTCCAAATGCACGAATCGGGAGGACATGGATGTATTTAATGAACAAATCTCTTTTATTCTCCACAGCGAGGTTCATCCGCATCAAAATTTCTGTGCTGTCGCAGGGGTGACCTATGAAGAATTGCAGGGATATCCGCTCGCTCCGTCGGCTCATCACTATATCCGGCACATGCTGACGGTTGCGCATGAGGGCAACCTGGGCGAGATCTTGGCTGTGCTGCTGCCATGTATGTGGACGTATGCCGAGATTGGCCGCAGGCTGCTAGATGAAGTAAAGCCGGATAAGTCCCATCCGTTCTATGAATGGATTGGCTTTTATGGAGACCAGCTTGATGATACAACACTCAAGTTCCGAGAACGTGTAGATGCTTGGGCGGAAGGGGCAACGGCTGCTGAGCGGGAGCGGATGATTGAGCATTTTATACTGAGCTGCCAGCTGGAATATAAGTTCTGGGACATGGCTTATAAGCAGGAAGAATGGCCGGTCCAGATGCAGGCAGCGGTCTTGGAATAGTCAGCCTGTCAATTCGATGAGTGAAGTACGGTTAATGTCCTGTTAAACCACCAACTATAGAGAGGATAATCATGATGAGTACATGGGAAAAAAGTTATTCGGATCTCCTAACGAAGGTACAAAATAGCAAACCCCTCGTTCACAATATCACCAATGTGGTAGTCACCAACTTTACCGCCAACGGCCTGTATGCATTGGGTGCCTCCCCAGTGATGGCCTATGCACCCGAGGAAGTAGCAGACATGGCAAAAATAGCGGGAGCCGTCGTATTAAACATCGGTACGCTGAACCGCGAACTGGTGGATGCCATGATCATTGCTGGACAATCAGCAAATGCACACGGTGTTCCAGTCCTGCTAGATCCGGTCGGTGCGGGAGCAACGAGCTTTAGAACCGAGTCTGCACTGCGAATCCTGAATGAAGTCAAAATCTCCTTGGTACGAGGCAACGCGGCCGAAGTCGCGCATCTTGTTGGAGAAGCGCGTGAGATTAAAGGCGTAGATGCTGGTGACAGTGCTGACAGCGGCCATGTCGATCTGGCAATTCGGGCTGCTCGAGTGCTCAATACAATGGTTGTCATCACTGGAAAAGAAGACGTCATCACCGATGGGGCCGAAGCACGAATGATAAGCGGCGGAGACGTACTGCTCACGAAGGTAACCGGAGCAGGCTGCCTGCTGACCTCTGTGTTAGGTGCCTTTGCAGCTGTTGAACCCAACCTGCTGCTCGCAGGTACAGCAGGCTTGGCATTTTACAGTGCAGCAGCTTCCCGAGCCGCAGCACGTACCGCAGAGCTAGGGCCAGGCAGCTTCCAGATTGCCTTTCTCGACGAGCTCGCCAAACTACATACTGGTTCGCTAGAGGGGCATGTCACGATCCGTGAAGCTGGAACAACTACAGCAGGTGGTGCGCGATGACAGACACTCGTGTACCCAGAGCACTAACGATTGCCGGCTCAGACAGTGGCGGCGGGGCCGGAATTCAAGCCGATCTCAAAACCTTTCAAGAGCTTGGCGTATACGGCATGTCAGCTATTACGGCCATTACTGTACAGAACACCTTAGGGGTCCACGGCGTATATCCGCTGCCACAGGAAGCAACAGCGGAACAGATCGAAGCTGTAGGATTAGACCTTGGAGTGGATGCCCTGAAGACTGGCATGCTGTTTAATGCGGGTATCATCCGTCTTGTGAGTGAGCAGATCCGAAAGTTCGGCTGGAAAAAGGTCGTCGTCGATCCCGTGATGATTGCGAAGGGGGGCGCTGAACTGCTGCAATTGGAAGCGGTGCAGGCTTTGAAGGACGAACTGCTCCCCTTGGCCCTGGTCGTTACACCGAATATCCCGGAGGCGGAAGCCCTGACAGGGATCAGCATCCGTACGATGGAGGATCGCCGCGAGGCTGCAAAACATATTAGCAGTATGGGATCAGAATTCGTTGTGATCAAGGGTGGCCACGCTGACGAGAGCGAGAGCAGCGAACAGATTGTTGACCTGCTCTTTGACGGAACCGCCTTTACAGAGCTGAGCGGCAAGCGAGTACGGACTGTCCATACACACGGAACTGGGTGCACCTTCTCGGCAGCGATTACCGCGGAATTAGGGAAAGGGATGTCTGTACCGGAGGCTATCTCGAATGGCAAAGCCTTCATCCAGGCGGCGATTGAGGAATCTTTGCAGCTTGGACAGGGACATGGGCCCACCAATCATTGGGCCTTCCGTCGTCGTCAGGAGATGCTTCTATGAGCGGCAGAATGTTGTCAGAGGTGGTGCGCCGCCAGCTACAGATGTACCTGGTGCTTGGAAGCGTGAATTGCCTAGCGGAACCAGGCTGGGTCGTGCAGGAGGCTCTGGCTGGCGGGGCAACCATGGTCCAGTTCCGGGAAAAAGGCCATGGCGCATTAACGGGTATCCCTATGTTCGAACTTGCGCGCCAGCTACAGGAACTGTGCCGCCACGCTGGTGTCCCCTTCATCATCAATGACGATGTGGAGCTGGCTCTTGAAATCGACGCTGACGGTGTTCACATCGGTCAGGACGATGAATCTGCCGAAACCGTCCGCGAGCGAATCGGAAATCGAATTCTAGGCGTCTCTGCCCATACCATTGAGGAAGCACGTCGAGCCATTCTGCAAGGTGCTGATTATCTCGGCGTCGGGCCAATCTTTCCCACCCTCTCGAAGGATGATGCCCATGCTGTACATGGGCCAGCAATTTTATATGAGATGCGTAAAGCGGGAATTGATGTGCCAATTGTTGGGATCGGAGGTATTACAGTCGACCGTGTTGAGGAAGTCGCACGTGCAGGTGCAGATGGTGTAGCGGTGATTTCAGCCGTGACACAGACAAAGCAGGTTAGAGGTACGGTCAAGGAATTCAAAAAAAATATGGTCTCATTTCTCAATGATCCGATCTACATGTTTGATAATGATTCAACAGATCATCCAGCTTTTTAGATTGTTCTATTACTTTGGGATGTGTTAAAAATCCATACTTTTTCTGGACCTGATACAGTTTCTTCCTAGCTCGTTCGACACAAAGTAAAGTCACACCTTGGTTCATCAGCATGATCCCTCCTATATGTCATATTTTATAACAAAAAGACGTTTTTTGGATTTTCAAATAATGCGCCTAACAAAAAAAGAACATCCCCAAAAGTTTGCATAAACAAAGATATCCCTAAATCCACGTTAAAAGGACCTCTGTTCCACTAATAAGTGGAACAGAGGTCCTTTTCATAAAGAAATCCAATGTTTATTAAAGCATACATACCAATTCTGACCTAGAGATTAGCCTTATTTCGTTTAATTTCATTGTCCTTTTTCTCGGAAATAAGTAATCCTAGCAGTGTATATCCTCTGTACAATACTCCAATTAACAGCACTCCACCAGCAATAGAAATCAGAATAACTAGCAGCCGTTTAAGCACCTCCAATTTGTACTTGAGGTGTTATTCTTTGATTTTGGTTATGCGACTGAACAGGCATTGTGAAAATAAACAAGAAGCTAGCTGCGATGAGCAGCAGAATCATTTTTTTCAACATTGTCTAACCACACCTTTTCTAATAGTTTAAAATACTCTTCCCTTGTTTCAGGAAGCGCATGTGCTTGAAAATGTGCAAAAAGCCCCGTACAGTTTATAAAATAAGTCTCATTATTTAATATATGGGCTTTTACCAATGCATATATTAAGTGTTTAAAGCCATCGTTGTACATTCCCCGCTTCAAATAGTAATAAGCCAGTTCGTAACCAAACCATGCAAAATAATCCGGCATCACTTGTTGGGTGTACATATCAGTAGATTGTGATAGCAGAGCAAAAGAGTTAATCTCCACTTCAAAACGTGAAAGGACATCATTGATATCTATTGTATATCGGTTAGCAGCTATCATAACGTTCAGCAACTTGGATAACTTTTCATTCTCGGTAGTGATTGATGTGGATGCAATATATTCAACATAATGAGGAAGCACATTCGTATCTCCAGATAGGAGTCTATTTACAAAAATATTACCTTCTGCCCAATGCTTGAACAAATTGACCCAGTGTTGGGTTTCCTGGTCTGACTCGATCACCCAACCTAAATCTGCGTAGGCATTTGTAAATTGTAATGCTTGCTGATAATCGCCCTGGGCTTCACAGACACTCGCACACAGTAAATCAGCATAGCTAATATATACAAACATCGGGCGACTCAGCCTCTTTTCAGCCTCCTCCCACTCTCTCTTTTTCTGTTGATGTTTCAAAGAATATTGGATCTCCGCTTTGGCTCTCATTTTTCGAGCAGTTGCATCGAGCTTGTCCCATTCACGCAGAGAACGATACACATTCGCCAAATCTTTTAACGCATCGAGTTGATCTATTTCATTCAGACGTTCGACAAAGGGTTCAAATCGTGTAGCCGCCTTGAGATTTCGGATCTGATTGTTACCCACCTGAATGGTAAACAGACGATACTGACAGACAGCCAAACGTTCAGAATGCTGGTACTTCTCGCCTTCCGCAATCCCTTCGTAGAGCAACAATGCGGCATTGTGCTGACCTTGTGCGAATAATTTTTCTGCTGCATCAAATAACTTTGGGGAATATAGAAGGTTGTCCATAATATGTCCCACTACAAGCTGGATAGCATCCAACTTGTCCAGTTCCGCACAGCGAAACAACAACGGCTCAATTCGCCTCCAATCCGGGGAACGCTCAATGATGTAGTTATCTATGTATAGTTCGTAAA
Organism: Paenibacillus peoriae; assembly: GCF_022531965.1. GTDB lineage: Bacteria > Bacillota > Bacilli > Paenibacillales > Paenibacillaceae > Paenibacillus > Paenibacillus polymyxa_D. The sequence goes on from NZ_CP092831.1 coordinate 4,519,800, forward strand.
AAAAACCTTCTGGTAGTCCCATAGCCCAAGTGATTCGATCTAGCTGATGTATAGCAACAGGACGATGCTTGGCAATCCAATTATTAAGTGTTCTTTGATGAACACCTGAATGTTCGGCAAATTGTGCCAGCGTCAAATTGTTTTCCCCTAAATAATCCTCTAACTTCGCCAAAATCGTAGGTGTATGTCCCAAGTCATAACCACCCTTCATACAAAAAATCCAAATTTTATACTTTCACCTCAAATTATTCATCAAGTTTTAACATGTGTCAACATTTTTCTTCCATTATTCCTACTATATAAACTTGAATATGGTAATTAATAACCACTAACAAGAAATCTCTTTGGGAATCAGGTGGTCGCTCGCTCTACTAATTTGAATTCCAGATGATGTATCGTTTCATCCAGCCCTTCGAGGGCATTTCGAATCATAATGAACGCATTCTCAGCTTGCTTGTCTATCGGGTAATGAATCGTAGTTAAATCAAGCAAATGCGAGATTTCGGTGTTATCAAAGCCTACTACTGCAAAATCACTCGGGACAGAAACACCTAGCCTACGCGCTTCAGTCAAAAGACCTGCTGCCAAATAATCGGTAGAACAGGCAAAAGCGTCCGGCCTGTCTGTTGGTGCTCGTTCTGCCCACCAATGAGCTATTTGTTCACCAGCTTCTATTGAATTTAAATCATAAAAATGCGGGAAGGCCCCAGCGTCCAAATCATATTTTTCGCAAAAGTCATGATAAGCTCGAATGCGTTCTTTTGTATTCAACCCCCGCATGCTGCCGTACACATTCACAATTTTCCGATATCCTCGGGTGTACAAATGTTCCAATGCCAGCGTATAGCCCTGATACTGATCCATAAATACAGACGGGACTGCCTCAATGTTTACACGCTGCCAGGTCACAATCGAACCATATTTTGTATAATGCTCAATCACACTCCACTCATTGACGCGAATCATGCAGACCAAGGCGTCCAGTTGCTTTCTCCGCAACATTTCCAACGCTTCAAGTTCTCGGCCTTTCTCCCCATTCGTAATAAACAGCGCTATATTAAAGCCATGCTCCTGAGCATACATTGTAAATCCACGCACAAATAAACCCAATGAATCATTAAAAGAAAGTGAAATAATTCCTATGAGCTTGGTCATCCCTTTTTTTAAAGATACCGCATTGAGATTAGGAACATAATCCAGTCGATCTATGACCTCCTGCACACGCTGTCTTGTCGGTTCACTTACGTACGGATGGTTGTTAATGACACGGGACACCGTAGCCGAGGATACCCCCGCCAGCTTTGCAATTTCATGAATATTCGCCATTTTTCTCACCTCGTTCTTTCTATTTTAGCATGTTCGTGGTGCTCGCCCTATAATTGTCACCTTCCCAAAATAAGTTTTTTAAAAGCGCTTGACCTGTAATGCATTACAGGGATTACAGTGAATTTGTGCTTAAGAAAGCGGTTTACAAAACATACTTAGGAGGCACTAACTATGAAAAAAGGCATAAAGATTGCAACCATTGGCGGAGGCTCCAGCTATACACCAGAACTAGTAGAAGGCTTCATCAAACGTTATGCAGAGCTTCCCATTCGGGAATTGTGGCTGGTAGATATTGAGGCAGGTCGTGAAAAACTGGAGATCGTAGGCGCCATGGCCAAACGGATGGTAAAAGCCGCAGGCATTGATTGTGAGGTACATTTGACCCTGGATCGCCGGGAAGCGTTGAAGGACGCTGATTTTGTAACGACCCAATTTCGGGTAGGCTTGCTGGAAGCGCGGATTAAGGATGAAAGTATTCCGTTAAAACATGGCATGATTGGTCAAGAGACCAATGGTGCCGGAGGAATGTTCAAAGCGTTTCGTACCATACCCGTTATCCTCAGTATCGTCGAAGATATGAAAGAACTGTGTCCGAATGCATGGTTAATTAATTTTACCAACCCTGCGGGTATGGTTACCGAAGCCGTCCTTCGTTATGGTCAGTGGGATAAAGTCATCGGATTATGTAATGTTCCAATCGGCGCGATCAAGAGTGCATCGGCTGTACTGGACAAACCGGAAGAAGAGCTGTTCTTTAAATTTGCAGGCATTAACCACCTTCATTGGCACAAAGTTTATGACAAAACAGGGGCCGAATTAACAGAGCAAGTCATTGAAGGACTGTACGCTCCGGGCGCAAAACCGGAGAAGGTCGTTGAAAATATTAAAAACATGCGCTTCCTGTATGATCAAGTTCGTCAATTGAAAATGCTGCCTTGTCCTTACCATCGGTATTACTATATGACGGACAATATGCTCAAGGAAGAATTAGAGGAAGCCAAAAACGAAGGAACTCGGGGCCAAGTAGTCAAACGTCTGGAAGAAAGTCTGTTTGAATTGTATAAAGATCCGAATCTGGATTACAAACCAGAGGAACTATCCAAACGCGGTGGTGCGCATTACAGCGATGCAGCCTGTGAGATCATTAATTCCATTTATAACAACAAAGGCACATTGATGGTGGTTAGTACACGTAACAATGGTACGATTGATGATGTTCCTTATGATAGCGCCATCGAAGTGACCAGTGTCATTCGCGCCCATGGTGCCGAACCTGTCAACTTTGGCAAATTCCCACCTGCACAGCGGGGCTTGCTGCAAGTGATGAAGGCAATGGAAGAGCTGACGATTGAAGCGGCGGTCACTGGTGACTATGCAACCGCACTGCAAGCCTTCACCCTGAATCCGCTCGTGCCAAGCGGGGATATTGCTCAAACCGTACTGAATGAATTACTAGAAGCACACAAAGAGCATCTACCTCAATTCTTTGCTCATAAGGAGAAGGCGACGGTATAAAGCTAGCAGCAATCATCCTGCTGGAACACAAAAAAGCTTCCTACATGTAGGAAGCTTTTTGCTATACGTCCCAGGAGTACTTGCTGGGACGTTGGTGTTATTGGGTTTGTACTTGGCTTGACAATCCGTCATTAAGCTTATTGATAAATTTGTTAGACTTTTTTAAAGTATGATCTCCGTTGAAAAAGCAATAACCGCTTTCCCCGTAATTTGAACTAATACGGGTTTTCCCTGTTCCTTTTTCACATGAACATGCATTGTTCCCTCTCTTTTGATTGCCTCACCTTGTAAAATATCAAAATCAAAAGACTGCTCATTCTCATTTTGCAAAATGTTATAGTGTACCAAATAGGCTCCAAGCGGTCCGTTTGCATTTCCTGTCACCGGGTCTTCAGCTATTCCAATTGCAGGAGCAAACATTCTTCCGTGAACCAATATATCCTCTTGTGGATTTAATGTAAAAACATAATATCCATTACATCCAATATGCTTGCTGATTTCTGTAAGCTTCTGCAAATCAGGTTTTAAACTATGTAGTATTTCATTGGAGTAAATCGGAACCATTACCTTAGAATGACCTGTTGAAGATATTGCAACTGGATATTCCATGCAAATATCTTTACAAGAAATACCTAACGCATTTGCAATCTGACTTCTTATTTCATCATTTAAAGGCTCTGATACAGAAGGTTCTCCCTGTGTCATTACAATAGAATAGTCATCTTCATACTTTATAACATCAACAGGCAATATACCTGCTTTTGTTTTTTGAATAATTCTTCCAGTTTCAACTTTTCTCTCAATTGCATAAATATAATGCGCTGCTACTGTTGCATGACCACAAATTGGAACCTCTGTTGTTGGAGTAAAAAATCTTACTTCAACATCATAATTTGAAGAATCTGTTTCAAAAATAAATGCAGTTTCCGAATTATTTAATTCTCTTGCAATTCTCTGCATCTGCTCATCTGTAAGTCCATTTGCATTTGGAACAACCCCAGCAGGGTTGCCATGAAATCTATTTTTTGTAAATGAGTCTACTTGATATATTCTATATTTTTTCATAATTTCGCCTCTATAAATACTAGTTTGTCTGTCTGTTAAATCTGATATTAACATACTTTTTAGGCAGTTTCACTTAAATTAAAAGATATAATATGGCCCTTTAATGAAAACGAACTGATCCTTATTATAGAATCGCGCTCTTTTATGGAAGATTGTTATTAAACTAAAGCCGCAGTTAGCTGAAATGGTCTTCTCAATCCTTATCTAAAAGTGGAATAAATCTTTTATGATTATAGATATTTTAGATTCTGCCACGCCTGTTGAATAACCAAAATAAGTAACTCAATTCATGAAACAAGAGGTGCACTGAAGAAGAACGCGCTGAATCTGAATCAGCCATTCAAAAGGTAGTTTTGAAGAAGAAATAGACGAGAAAATCGCGCAAAGGAAAGAACGGCATGTTGGGGCCATGAAGTCTGAGCAGCAACAAATAGCCAATTGAGCAGGACATAGACGATTAGAGCACAGAATAATTGCCCATAGACCGCATTTTCAGTCGTACCAAACAGCGTTGGAATATTCAAATGTTGCTTGATCCAACGAAAGAAGACTTCAATCTGCCATCAAGCCTTATAATTCCCATAAGCACGGTCCATCACCAAAATGTAGTCCGGTTGAGCCAACGCTTCACTCATGGGGCCATCATGCTTGGAGCCCAGCGTTTCGACCACCTGAAGGGGTTGCCCAATTTCTGCTCGTAAAGCGACTTGAAGTTTAATACCTGCACGCTCCCCGTGATAAGGAGCCCAAGGGCAAACGCGTTTTTCCCACCGTCATCGTGGTTGAATCGATGAGTAATAATTCTTTTGGGAAAGTCAGTTTCCGACGTGCTTCCCGGTTACATTTGCAAACAAGTAGTTGGAAAAGTTCCTTAAATACGGAAAACGGGACTTCGGCGGCTTTGGTTGAAAAGCGTGAGTAGTGGACGACGGGCAAGCCACAGAGAGCCGCATAATCTACGCTGGATCGATAGCTACCCCATTGTTCCAACGCAGCCATGCACCAGTATTGGAGTAAATGGTACACCGTAAACTTGTGGGCTTTGTTCTACCATTTTGTGGTTATTCGACAGGCGTGCTACTAACTATATAAAGGTATTAGTTTACTGTATGTTTCGGAGCCGCTTGGTCACGCCTCATTAGATATCACTACCTCTACATATGCCCACCTTATGAAAGAGCTACGTGAACAGGATTCGAAACAAACAACAGACATTTTAGAACGTTTATATAGCGTGTAAAAATCGTGTGTATAATTTGTGTAAACAGGTGTATTAATCACACCTTTTTCTAACGTTTTCTATCGTAACCCCAATAAAAGAAAAAACGCCTCAAACCCTTATATATCAAGGATTTGAAGCATTTTTAATTTCGTTCAAACTTTACATATCTGAACTCTTCGACGTCCCAGGAGGGATTCGAACCCCCGACCGACGGCTTAGAAGGCCGTTGCTCTATCCAGCTGAGCTACTGGGACAAGATGGTGATCAATAAAACCTTATGTATTCAGCGCATTGATTATTATATCACATTTCGAGCAACTGTCAAAAGCATTTTTTTCATGATGTAGGGAAGCTGGCTGCAAAAGGAATCATTTGGACGCTAACGGGGTATTATGTACAAAGAACTATGCATAAAGGAGGGGTTAATCTGTGAGAGGTCTTTTGTCGTCACTTTGTTATTTCAGCATTTTCTTCGCACCTTTTCTAGTGCCTGTCATTGTGTGGATTGCAGTACGGGACGAATATGTTCAGGGACATGCAAAAAAGGCTATTTTATCGCATATTTTCCCCATTATTGCGGCAATTCCGCTAGTGTATTTTATTATAACGGCGAATCATGCAGGTTCAGTGATCGGGTTTGTACTGCTATTCGTAGTGGTCTATCTCGGAGTTTTTGTGTATAACATCTACAAAGGAATTATGACGCTGCGTGAAGCGGCTTAGTTCAAAAAGAAGCCTCCTACATTCCGCAATTTGGCGGGATACGGAGGCTTCTTTAGGTTTTTTTTGATGAGTTGCTGTTACTATTTAGTTCAATGGCTATGGCTGCTTATTTATTCCCAAAGCGTTTAGGACTTCTACGTACCTCATGTCTTACGTTTTTCTCCAGTACTTCTTCTGCAAACTCATTGTTATGAATATAACTGCTGCCTTTATTTTTCTTATAATTCGCTTTGCCGTCTATGATTTCCCCCTCCTTTCACGCTGATCCGGCGATGGTGCCGGAGCCCAAATCAACAGAAGCCGAGGCATAGCACACCATATCCTCATGCCCCGAACTCCTTGGCGAACTCTGTACTGAGTTGCCCATAGGAGAGCAATTCTTTTTTGAACTTCTCTCGCTCCTCACCAGCAGTAATGTGTGTAGAGTCGGTAAAAGCCTTGTCTGTCACTTCCTCAAATGCCGAATGCAGGTTATTGTCGTACCAATCCAGCTCCAGATCGGCGTCATTGCGGATGATCCGTACCATGTCGTAGTCATGCTGACCATCCGTCTGATCCTTGGCCGTGATATAGACCAGCAGTTCCGGGTCATCCGCGGCACCGGGCCGCACTTCTACCTCAGCGCAACGCACTCCGTCAAGTTCAGTGAAGCGGCGTATTTTGGCATCCTTGATGTAGTACATGGTCTCCCTCCTTCCTTGCGAGTAGACGGGTTGCCCCATCTGTAGTTTTCGGAACGGACAGACATTTTATGCTTCATTTCGGCATATATACTGATGAACTGGGGATTTAGTTTTTGATTCATTCCAACACTGGATGAACACGACAAAGAGAGGATGAACAGACATGTGCGGAATTACAGGTTTCATACAGTGGAACGGAGACTTAATGCATCAATCTGAGCTACTGCTGAATATGACACAAACGCTCTCCGACCGCGGACCAGATGCTGCGGGTACCTGGATATCCAATCCGTGTGCCTTCGGACACCGAAGACTGAGCGTTATGGACCCGGAAAATGGCGCTCAACCCATGATCCGGCAGCTGGAGGATATCACTTATACGATTGTATATAACGGGGAAATATATAACGCGCCTGAGTTGAAAAAAGAGCTGCAACAGCGCGGGCATTTTTTCCGTACACAATGCGACACGGAGGTGCTGCTCGAATCCTATATCGAATGGGGCCCCGAATGTGTGGATCGGTTAAACGGCATTTTTGCGTTTGCGGTCTGGGATAGCGAGCGGGAGCAGGTATTTCTGGCACGAGATCGGCTGGGAGTGAAGCCGTTATTTTATAGCCAGACCGAAGAAGTATTCGTATTTGGCTCAGAACCCAAAGCACTGCTTCAGCATCCAGCGGTAGAAGCAGCAGTGGACGCCGAGGGATTGGCGGAAATTTTTATCATCGGGCCTGCACGTACCCCCGGACACGGCGTCTATTCGTCTATGAAGGAGCTACGCCCCGGGCACACGCTAACTTACAGCCGCGACGGCGTGCGCATTCAAGCCTACTGGACACTGGAAAGCATTGCGCATGAGGATAACACCGAGGAAACGGCACTTAAGGTACGAGAACTGTTGCTGGATACGGTGGAGCGGCAGCTCATTTCGGATGTTCCGGTGTGCACCTTATTGTCTGGCGGGCTGGATTCAAGCGCTCTATCCGCATTAGCTGTCGATTATTACAAACGCACCGGGCAGGGACAAGTTCATACGTATTCGGTCGATTATGTGGATAACGACAAGCATTTTAAAGCCCATGCGTTTCAACCCGGAGCCGATGCCCCCTGGATTCAGCGGATGGTGGATGAATTAGGGACAAATCATCACTGGATTGAATTCGATACGCCAGAAGTCGTAGCAGCTCTGAACAACTCCACGCTAACGCGGGATTTACCCGGAATGGCGGACGTGGATTCGTCGCTGTATCTCTTTTGCCGGGAGATTAAAAAAGGGGCTACGGTCGCTATTTCTGGCGAGGCTGCGGATGAAGTTTTTGGCGGATATCCATGGTTCCACCGGGAGGATATGCTGAATTCGGGTACATTCCCGTGGGCAGTTGCACCCGACATGAGAGCCAGTCTGCTGTCTCCCGAGGTACGGGACTGGATCAAGCCGCTGGAGTATTTGAACGACCGCTACTCCGAAGCGGTAGGAGAAGTGCCGAAGCTACCGGGGGAAACAGGAAAAGCTGCGCAAATGCGCGTCATGTCCTATTTGAACATCACCCGCTTTATGCCTACTCTACTGGACCGCAAGGATCGAATGAGTATGGGAGCCGGACTCGAAGTGCGGGTTCCGTATTGCGATCATCGATTGGTGCAATATGTATGGAACATTCCGTGGAGCATCAAGATGACAGGCGGACGTGAAAAAGGTATTTTGCGCAAGGCGCTGGAGGGTGTACTGCCGGATGATGTGCTGTATCGCAAAAAAAGCCCATATCCTAAAACGCATAATCCTTCCTACCTTGAGGCTGTGAAAAAGCAGGCGCTGCAGCTGCTGGATGACTCCTCTTCCCCACTGCTCAAGCTGATTGATGCGCAAAAGGTACGCGATATTGCCGCCTCACCGGAGGCATCCACCAATCTGCCTTGGTTTGGTCAACTGATGTCGGGTCCGCAGTTGTTTGCCTATTTGGCCCAAGTGGATAACTGGTTGCGCACTTACAAGGTTGCGATTCGATAAGGTAAAAATACCAAAAAGGCTATCCGCAGCTCATGACTGACGGATAGCCTTCTTTCGTTATGTGAATGGGGGATGATTTAGCCCCTGCTACCAAGCTATGCCTGTGGATTACCCAGCTTTGTTGCCAAATTACGCAGAGCTATCCCTCGGTGACTGATAGCCTGCTTTTGTTCCAACGTCAGCTCGGCCATTGTCTTCTCAAACTCTGGCAAATAAAACAGCGGATCATACCCAAACCCACCGCTGCCAGCGGTTTCAGTAGTAATCCAGCCTTCCACGGAACCTGTCGATTCCAGCGTCTCGCCAGTCTGCGGATTATACAGAATCAAGGTACAGACGAATTGAGCCGGGCTTAGCAAAGGCTGTCCCGTATCATCACCCAGCTGCTTCGATTCCAGAACGTCGAGCAGCTTAATATTGTTTTCGTGATCGCTGGCACCTTCTCCAGCATAACGGGCAGAGTATACCCCCGGTGCACCGTCCAGCAAGTCCACGCAGAGGCCTGAATCATCGGCCAGCACGGGCAATCCGAGCACATCTCCAACCGCTTTAGCTTTTTTCAGTGCATTTTCGGCAAAGGTTTTGCCATCTTCAACGACATCAGGAATGTCGGGATAATCGTACATGCTTCTGACTTCCTTGCCAAACGGCGCAAGAGCATGCGCAAATTCTCGCACTTTTCCTTTATTTTTCGTAGTGACAATGATGACCGGGCCATCCAGCTGCATTAGGCGCCAGCTCCTGTACGTCCAGCACCGATCTTATCAGCAATCGGTCCAAGTACTTCTTTTTGGCGCTCAATCATTTGCAGAATCCCTTGTTCGCCCAAGCTAAGCAGTTGATCCAATTCGTTACGGTCAAATGGGCTTTCTTCACCTGTACCTTGCAGCTCGACATATTTTCCACTGCCAGTCATGACAAGATTCATGTCCACTTTGGCCTTGGAATCCTCTTCATAGTTCAGATCCAGCAACGCTTTTTCACCTACAACCCCTACGCTGACGGAAGCCAGAAAATCGGTAATTGGAAAAACAGGCAGCTTGTGCTGGGTAGCAATTTTATTGACCGCAATCGCCAACGCTACGAAAGAACCGGTAATTGAGGTTGTACGTGTTCCGCCGTCCGCCTGAATGACATCACAATCCAACGTAATCGTCCGTTCACCAAGCGCCTGCAAATTGACCACCGAACGCAATGCTCTTCCAATCAGACGCTGAATTTCCATGGTACGGCCTGTCAGCTTGCCACGCGCAGCTTCACGCTGATTACGGCTATGAGTCGCACGCGGAAGCATGGAATACTCTGCGGTTACCCAGCCTTTTCCTTGTCCCTTCATAAAGGGGGGGACGCGTTCTTCTACAGTAGCCGTGCAAATGACTTTCGTCTCGCCAACCTCTATAAAAACAGAGCCCTCCGCGTATTTATTTACTCCTGCTGTCAATTTCATCGGGCGCAGCTCATCACCGTTTCGTCCGTTAGATCTACTCATGCTTTTTCCTCCTACGTCGTATGCAACCTGTTCTTATATGTTTATTTTACCAAAGTGTGCAGGCAAAAGCACCCCAAGGACGATTCCCGCCCTTAAAGAGGTTGTTCAAAAAGTCGTCTTTCCATGACGAAGCTAATCAAGAAGCGGATTCAACGTCGAATCTTGAATTCAGCCGGGCCTTCCGTTGCTCACGTAGATCTGTCTACGCTCCGCTACTCAGTCCCTAGCTTCATCCAATCTTCTCGGTCCTGAAAAGCCGACTTTTGAACACGCCCTTAAAGAGGGATTTCGTTAATATGCTGCGGCTTGGCTACAGGCTCTCCATAATTTTGATTATTTTGTCCAATCACGCTTTTTTCACCATTCAGTTCAATCCGAATTTTTGTTTTGACCGCATCATCTGAATTGTCTGCCGCTGTCAGTACAACCGATTCCAAAAATTCAGCAGGCACGGCTTCTCCCTTAGCAAACATATCATCCGAGAGAGATACCGTAATTACGTTGTCTTTGGAGCGTTCTACTGATTTCAGTGCCGTCTCCCCTGTCATCACTTCTTGTAACCCATCTTTGGTCTGTGGCCCTTGAATCAATTGATGCAGCGCTGACTGGACACGATCTTTTTCGGGGCTGACCAACCGTGTTACAGGTACATAATATTGAACTCCAGCAGGAGAAGATGAAGAAAAATACACGGTGACTGGACTGGAATCCAGAGGTGTCACGCCATGACCAATCTCCAAATTAATACCTACTGCACGCGTCAACGGATGATCCAGCGGTGTACCACCAACAGGCATTTCGTTCAGCTTTTTGCCCTCCACCCAGATCTGTACGCTCTTAATATCCGGACGGTCGGTCAGGGTCCAGGTCAAGCTCTCCATTAATTTTCGTTCTTCCTGTGGCTTATAGTTGGCGAAAGACTTGTTGAATTCGACAACAGCCAGTTTGTTGTTCTTGTCCACCGTCACACTTTTAACTTCCGTACCCTGGGGGATTACACCTTTAAATCCCTCGGGTAATAATCCGGCATATGGCCCGCCCTCAACCAATGTTTCCAGTGCTGATTTGGCATCTGCCTGCACATCACCTGTAGCAATCGGTAAAGATACTGGAGCCAGCAAACCGTTATGATCTTGCAAAAAAACAGCCCTCAGTTGCCCTGTACTGGCGGGTGCTTTTCCGGTTACAGCCTTAATCATGGACTGCTCTGTCGTGGACGGCGGGGGGTCAATGGATGCCGATTCGTTGCCGAAAAGGCTGCAGCCTGACAACAACAGGGGTAGGGATAGCAGTCCAGCTACAGAGGTCATACGCCATGGGTGTTTTATATTCATAAGTGAAGTTCCTCCCTAACAATTTTGTACAGATTGTACTAATATGTATACGAGCCTCGCTTAAAAAATAACTACTTTTTCAGCAGACTGGACACACTGGTCATAATTGCAGTAGAAATCAGGATCTATACGAGGAGGGTAACTTCAATTTTATGGACAAGAAAAAAGTACCTTACAGCCTGAACAGTAAAAAGGTAGCTGATGCCACCCGCGAGTGGCTGCACAAGCGTGGCGTAAACATGACTGAAATCGCAGAACTGGTCATGCTTTTACAGAAAAAATATTACCCGACCCTAACGATGGAAGAATGTATGGAGAATGTGGACAAGGTACTGATGAAGCGCGAGGTTCAAAATGCCGTGCTCACGGGCATCCAGCTGGATATCCTTGCAGAACAGGGCGCTCTTCTTCCCCCATTGCAGGACATGATTGAAAATGATGAGGGATTGTACGGGGTGGATGAAATTCTGGCCTTTTCCATTGTAAATGTGTACGGCAGCATTGGATTCACCAATTACGGTTATGTCGATAAACTCAAACCAGGTGTGCTGGAACGCCTGAATGATAAAAGCCTCGGGCCGATCCATACGTTCCTGGACGACATTGTAGGCGCTATCGCAGCTTCGGCTAGCAGCCGTATCGCCCATCGCAAACAGGCAGAGCGTGAGCAGGAGCTTGGGGAAGAAAGCGCACCGAATACAACACGTTAAACAACACGCTAAATAACAAACAACGCGTGGGAATATAACAGATATATAAGGGTTAGAGGAGAACTAGACATGGCAAACATTACTGAAGGGTATGCATTCCGTACGATGCAGACTAATGATTATGATCAGGCCATTGAGCTGTGGAATGGCTTAGACGGATTGGGATTAAGCGAGGCCGACTCACCGGAGCGAATTGCACGCTTTTTACAGCGAAATGAAGGACTTAGCTTTGTCTGTGAGTACAACGGAAACATCATAGGCACGATTTTAGCGGGCCACGATAGTCGCAGGGGGTTTCTGTATCATCTGGGTGTAGCTGTAGCACATCGTGGTCAAGGGATTGCGCCCAGATTGGTGGATAAAGCGTTATCTGCTTTGCTGAGAGAAGGCATTGATAAATGTCATCTGTTTGTGATGGAGCATAACGCAGGGGGTCAACGCTTCTGGTCAGCTAACGGCTGGGAGAAACGGGATGGAATTTTACTATATTCTCGAGGGCTGGGATAGGATCTAAGCGCTTGATCTATACAAATTGGAAGGCCGGGTCTGATTCGAGTCGAGCTATAAACGATCAGACCCGGTGCATAATACTCACAGCTTATTCATTGGCAAACCTAACATTTCAAGCTCAGACTACCTTCATACATAAATTACAATCCATTTTGTGGACGCAGTGCACGTTCTACAATTCCCAGCGTGGATTGACGAGAGAAGAGCCGGGAAACCTGAGCTACCCAATAGTTTTGGCGACCGGAAATGATGTGACTACGCCCCTTTTCAAATGCTCTCAACGCGTTCTTCACAACGGTTTGGGGAGTTTCCCTAATTCCAATTGACGCTTCACTTGCGCCAACAATATCAAAAAACGGCGTTTCTGTTGAGCCTGGACAAAGGGCCAGAACCTTAAGCCCCCGTTTCCGGTTTTCGGCCCATAGCGCTTCAGTAAAAGAAAGCACAAATGCTTTGGTTGCTCCATATACGGCCATATATGGATCGGGCTGAAATGCGGCTGTGGAAGAAACATTGATGAGTCCCCCATCCCGCTTACGCAATAAATCAGGCATAAATGCATGTGTGATGTCGACTAAAGCAGCCACATTGAGCATCACTTCCTCATGCTGTCGTTCTCCTGAAACCTGCTCAAAGTATCCATAGGTGGCAAAACCCGCGTTGTTAATCAGGAGATCTACCTTTAGCTGTTGTTTTTGAACCTCCTGATGCAATGTCTGGGATGCTCCGGGTGTGGAAAGATCCAGCGCAATCACTGTTGCTTTTACGTTATATTTAGCTATGAGCTCCTTGGCCAGCGCTTCTAATTTGGTTTCATTCCGAGCTACCAAAATGAGGTCACATTTCTTAGCTGCGAGCGAATAGGCAAATGCCTCGCCAATACCGGATGATGCCCCTGTGATCAGAGCTGTTTTGTTTGCGTACATAAACATGATGATAACCTCCATAGTATCGTTGTTTTATTTTAGAAACATTGTTACCACTACTCTATAATGAACTGAAGTCATCTACTATGACGACCTCAGTACACTTCATTTTTACGATGGGGATGAGGATGTTTTAAATGCTACGAGCGTATTCTTCAGTGTAAATGCATACACCCCTTGAGCCATATCTACATCTGAAAAATGACCTGCAAACTGAAGATGTATGACCCCATGTAAAGCAGACCAAAACATCCGGACAACCAGCAACGGATCATGCTCTTTCAATGCTCCCTGCTCCATAGCGTGTATGACGGTTTGCAGAATTCGTGACAGTGCCGTTGTGGTCCCCTCCAAGCTCTGTTCATCCGGCTTGAAATCAGACAATGCCCCGCCAAACATCATTTTATAATAGGCTGAATGGAGCTGTGCAAATTCCCAGTACGCCCAGCATAGAGCTTCCAGATCAGCGAGTACGCTTTCGGTAACAGGTACTTGCTGGAAGGTTTCAGCCAATAGCCGACATCCATCCAGGTACATCTCATTGGCAAGACCATCCTTACTGCCAAAAATATTGTAAATGATCTTGGTGGAACAGCTTAATTTCTGCGCAACTCGCCGTACGGTCACAGCCTCAGGCCCTTCTTCCACAAGAAGGATGCATGCGGCATCGATGACATTTTTACGTAGCAATTGCTGCTGCTGTTGCTTCACTTCCGAATAGGTTTTATAGGGAGGCGATGGCTCGGACATGATTGAATGCACTTCCTTTTGCTTGAGGATTTTGCAAAATCCTGGCTTATTAAAAACTGTTGCTTGTTGCTACTATAATAAATTAAAGAACTACACAAGACTTTCGTGAAACGGTGTTTCCGTTAAGAATCATAGTATTCTAAGCCTGAGTATTTGTCAAATAAAAAAAGAAACACAATAAGTAGATACACTTACCGTGCTCTGGTTGATTGCTTAAAAATGAAGCTATGTTGGGTGTTTCACGATCAGTAGGCAATACCTACCCGTGTACGGATAAATTCGTAACTCTTGCATTGCCAATAAGTAAAATCAGCCGTATCCGCGGTGGTAATTTGTGAGCCACCTTCAGGCAAAAAATCTTTTTCCACGCGATAAATACCTGTCCGCGCTCCGTCCGGTAGATAGGTTGGACATACGATTGTCCAGTCTAGTGCCGATTCACGCAGCAATTCGTACACTCGCCGATGTTCCTGGGCCGCACGAGTGCTGCGTCGTCGGGTATCGTAGGACTCGTAACGATACAGGTCCGGTTCGGTCCGGCTTTGCAAAATTCCTGCCGTTCCTACCGTAATGAGCCGAGAAATGGACTGTTCCTGCATGAGCCGGATCAGCAGGGCTATATTAACGGATAAGGTAGTCGTTCCATCCGTATTCAGCGCACTGATCACAGTCGTCGCCCCACCCTTCAGCGCCTGTGCTACGTCCTCTCCATTAGTGGCATCGCCTTGTACGATTTGCAGCTGATTCCCATATCCAGGTATGTAATCCTCCAACTTGTCCGGTGAACGAACAAGGACCGTAACGGTATGACCGTCCGCTAACGCATAATCTAATATATACCGTCCTACGCGTCCGGTAGCTCCCAGCAGCAGCAAATTCATAAAGTCCTCTTTTCCGGCATGCATGCCGCTTGTCATGTTGTTTCGTTATGTCACTTGTTGGTCAACTTTCCGTGACTATTGACGGCAAAAGGGATAGAAGCGCGTGATTGGGTTCGTCTCGCTCATAGAGGCCCGTTCACGGCGCACCAGCTCCACCAGATGAGCCAGCGTCTCGGACATGGCAAACCTTAGCTGGTGAATACCCAGCTTGCCACCGAACATGGCAATGCACAGCTCATAGGCTGTGCTTCCCTCCGGTTGGATCAGCTGCTGAAATTTCTCCAGTCGTTCTTCATGATGTGCCAGCAACGCTTGCGTCCGCTCCCGAAAATAACCAAACGGATTGCGGTGCCCCGGATATGCCCACGCTACCTCCAGCTTACCTAGACGCTGCAAGCCGTCTACATAAGACTTCAACGGCTGGGCATCACTGCCCGGCAGCAGACTGATATTAGGAGAAATCTGCGGCAAAACTGCGTCACCGCAGAGGATAACACCGCTATTCGGGTCATATAAGGACATATGTCCGGGCGCATGCCCTCCCGTCTCGACGGGCAGCCAACTGCGTCCACCCCATTCCAGACGAGCGTCTATGCCGGTAGGAATAACGGTAATCTCAGGCTGTGGATTCACTTGCAAATAAGCCTGCCGCATATGTAATTCCAAGGCCGGCACTTGCTCCAAAGGAAAACCATGCTGGACAAAAAAGCTGGGAAGCCTGTTCTCCATAGCGACCGTCGATTCTGGAGCGTCCCACATCATCATCGCTTCCTTATGGCTTCGGGCTGACATATGTACACGAGCCTGACTTTGCTGCTGCATCCAGCCCGCCAATCCGTAATGATCGGGGTGATGATGAGTGACCACAATGTCCGAAATATCCCCAAAGGACATTCCCAGCTGGTGGAAGACATGCGCCCATTCTGCCTCGGTGTCCATATTGCGCGGCCCCGGGTCTACAATTGTAAAACCGTGCTCTCCCTTGAGCACATAGCTATTCACCCAGCGCAGCGGAAAGGACATGGATATTTTGACCTGAAAGCCTCCGTCTATTCGCTCACACGGTGTAAGCTCTGGCATTTTCATGGCTTCCACCCGCCTTTCTGTTTCAAGCCCGCACGCCGACAAAAATCATTCGAGGCGAAGCATCTTCAATATATTGATCTTCATTATAGCTTCCGTGTACCTGCTCTACAGATAGTCCGGCTTGCTCTAGCAATCCACGAAACTTCTCATATGGATATAGCTTCACTCGTTCATGATACACGCGCGCAGGTTCTCCCTCAGTAGGAGTCGTGCCCAGAGCAGAGGCTGCCTCAGTGCCCGTAACGGATGCAGCTGACCGAATCGCAATTTGCTTTTTCACAAATCCATCTTCAATGACCCGATGCTCCTCAATCCAATTCCCTTCATCCTCCCGCGACGAATGCGGTACCAAATGAGCGGCTACGTAAGCAGGGTTCAAATAATCTATGATAAAGCGTCCTCCCGGCTTCAACAGCCGATATATTTCCTTTAGCACTTTAAGCTGCTCCTCATCCTGTTCAAAATAACCAAAGGAGGTGAACAAATTCATCACCGCGTCATAGCTTTCATCCAGCGGCACCTCTCTCATATCCCCTTGATGCCAACTTACCCGTCCTTCGGAATCAGCTGCACGAGCTTCTCTCAGCAGCACATTGGAAAGGTCCACACCTGTCACCTGATAACCTGCATCTGCGAGCGCAAGCGAATGACGTCCCATCCCACAACATAAATCCAATACGCTGGAGCCTTGCGGTAATTTAAGCCAGGAGATCATTTTTTGCACTTCCTGATAGGCTCCCTGAAAGTCGCGATGCTTGTATACCAATAAATAATCTTCCCCAAAGCTTTGCTCGTACCATTCTGCCATATCGTTTCTCCTCCATGAACTCATTTCGCTCTATTACATACTATATTAGCTTTTTCAAACTGGAAACTCAAAAGCATTACGAATAAGGGTTTTGCAAAATCCTGAATAAGGAAACATGTTACAATAACCGTATTTGAGCTTAAATATTCATAGGAACTTCATACCAACTTCATGTGATTCACCCCATTTTATCATTAAAATGATTCATGGGAACGCCTTTAGAAGTTTTCATGAAGGAAAGGAGCGGGGAAATTATGATTCAAATTGGACTTACGGGTTGGGGCGATCACGATGACTTGTATCCAACGGGTACCAAAGCTAACCAAAAACTAAGTATCTATGGAAGCCATTTTCCGGTAGTAGAAATGGATAGCTCTTTCTATGCGGTGCAGCCCACAGATCGTATGGCACGCTGGGCGGCGGAAACCCCTGACTCTTTTTCATTTCTCGTCAAAGCCTACCAAGGCATGACTGGACATACCCGCGGCAAGCAACCTTACTTCAAAACAATAGATGCCATGTACGAAGCACTGCATGCATCGATACAGCCTCTTCACGAAGCGGGCAAGCTCAAAGCCGTGCTGTTTCAGTACCCACCCTGGTTCGACTGTACACGTGAGAATGTCGCTGTACTGCGAGACACAAAAAATAGGATGGGAGAGGTCCCATCCGTACTTGAATTCAGACATCAAAGCTGGTTCACACCCGATTTTCGGAAACAAACGCTGGCATTCATGCGTGAAGAAGGCTGGATACACAGCGTATGCGACGAGCCGCAGGCAGGACCAGGGTCGGTTCCCATTGTGCCGTTGGCTACAGACGGTAATCTGACAATCGTACGTCTCCACGGGCGGAACATATCGGGCTGGAATCAAAGCTCTGCACCGAATTGGCGGGAGGTTCGTTATCTGTATCGGTACAATGAACAAGAGTTGACCGAATGGAGAGACAGGTTGCTGGAGCTGGAGCAGCAAAGCCGCGAGGTGTGTGTTATTTTCAACAACAACTCAGGTGGAGACGCCGCTGCTAATGCCAAGCAGCTCATGACCATGCTTGGCATGGACCCTAAACCTTTTCCCCCTCGCAAGCCACACGAAGAGAATAACGGGCCGGAACAGCTTGAACTATTTTGAGGAACGGGCTGAGGGTGGGGAGTTGGAAATAGCCTCCTTGAGCTTGCGTGCATTATCCAGTAAATGCGGGTCGTCAGGTAAATAGCGTAAAGCGGTCTGGTTATGCTCATACGAAGCGTCCAGCTGACCTACATGGGCATAGCAATGGCTGAGCCGCACATGAGGTAACCAGGAGTAGCATGGTAGTGGAACAGGTCGCATACCCGGAAGGTGATGCTGTTGCTCCAATGCCTTTTCGTACCAGTACGCGGCAGTGCTCCATTCGTTTCTTGTGAAAAACCAGTCACCGATCATGCAGCACAAGTCTGATTGCGGTACACCGTATCGAAAGGAACGTAACAGACGATCCAGCTGTTGCTCCGGCTTCCCGAGGTGAAGATAGCATTCCGCCGACCGCGCACAAGCGGTAATCCGATCCTCACGGTAGCCGCTCGGCTCCTCCAACAGAAGATTGAACGCCTCTACCGCCTCGGCATATTCTTTACGGTCAAAACATTCATTGGCGTGCAAATACAGCAGACGCCCCTCCAGCTTGCCGCTTTCGCTGATCCACCGGGCGAGAATACGTTGGTTACGGAGCATGTGGTCTTGCATTCGGCGGTGTGTTACTGCCACATCTGAATGAACGATTTGCCCCTGAGGTATCACCAGATCCTCATGCAGACGCCCTTCCCAGCGGTATTGTCGCTCGCGCTTCACGAGACGGATACGGCGTGAGGTGAACAACAGTTCACCCTGCTCCCCCTCTGCCAAATGAAGTGGCATCACCACTGCGTCGATATCCTTAGACAAACGCTGCTTCAAGGCACGCAGGCGCTCACGATCCGGCTCCAGCAGCACATCGTCCGCATCCAGCCACATGACGTAGGAACACGTCGCCTTGTCAAATGATTCATTACGGGCGGCTGCAAAATCATCCTTCCATTCAAATGTATATAGCCGATCCGTATAGCGCGCCGCTATCGTCTTCGTCTGATCCGTCGACCCCGTGTCCACAATAATGATTTCATCCATCAGGTCTGAGACCGAATCCAGACAGCGGGTAAGTGTGTGCTCCTCGTTCTTTACGATCATGCACAAGCTGATGGTCATTGGATGCTCAGTCATGACTTCACGTCATCCCCTTTACCTTTGGCTGATTCTCCCCTCGTTTTTCCGGTAGACTCGCCAGCAGTATATGCAACTCTCCTTTCAGCCTGCGTCTTGTCTAACTGTTCGACACGTGCATACCTTTCCATCGGCAAAAGTTGTTCCTCCATATACCGGATTCGCTGTACCGCCTTGTCGAGTGCGGCCTTTCGCTGATTCATTTTGCGAACATGCTGCTGCTCCACCAGTCGAAATTGCTCCTCGTCCAGTTTCATCCACTCATTCAGATGCGCTGCCTCTGGTTTGACCTCACGCAGTTCTTTCGACTTCTTGCGGCCTGCAAAGCACAAATATTTGTGATGCACCTCCAACGCTTGTTCATCAAAATAAGGATACAACACACGGGAGAGGCTCCCGGCATAGTAAGTCCGCTTGTGATCATGAAACGGATGGTAACCATAAGGTACAGACAAGACGAGCGTACCCTTTTTATTCAACAAGCGGTAAGCATGAGCCAGCAGGTTGTCGGGATGCGCAAAATGTTCCAAAATCTCCCCTAAAATAATGGTGTCAAATCCACCGGGAGGACGCTCAAATTGTGAAATGTCCTTTAACTGAAAGTGGACTCGTCCCCGTATGGGTGCGGATTCCTGACGAAGTTCTTTTTTTGCATAAGAAATGCTGCCCTCTTCCAAATCAATTGCCGTTACCTCAAAGCCTTCCCGCCCGAGCAAAATAGCCGTTATGCCCTGACTGCACCCAACATCCAACACCGTATGACCCTGTACATGGCGACAAATCCAGTGAATTCTATTGCGGGTGGCTTCATGAGATTCCTCCGAATTAATCTGCCCGTAATAACGTTCGTTTACCTGATCACGGTTAGCCAACAGCGGCGCCCCCTCCGGGATGCCCCAAGATCACGACATGTCCACCTGTGCAATGTGCAGTCGCATTACGTGTATCGAAGACCAGCGGGGCATGGTCGACCAACTGTTGGTAGTTCACCACAGAATGGTCTGTCGTAATGACTACGATATCTGCACTTTCCCATAGCTGGGCATTTGCCGTCCGAGATGGGATTTCTTCACCGTTCAGCTTAAAACTCGATACATACGGGTCGGTGAAGCTAACCGAAGCACCCATTTTAGTTAAATGCTCGAACAGGACAAGAGCCGGGGATTCGCGAACATCATCAATATCCTTTTTGTAGGCCACACCTGCCAGAATGATGTTGGCCTTGTTTATGGCTTTATCTTTCTGAGCAAGCATAGCTTCAATTCGCTCCGTAATATACAGCGGCATACGCCGATTCATGCGATCTGCCAAGTCCACGAATTCCAGTGGAAAACCATGCTGCTCGGATTTCCATGACAAGTATAGCGGATCAACCGGGATACAATGCCCCCCGATGCCAGGTCCTGGATAAAAAGGCATATAGCCGAATGGCTTGGTTGCCGCTGCATCCAGCACCTCCCATATATTGATGCCAATTTTTTCACAGGCAGCTGTCAGCTCATTGACCATTCCAATGTTGACGCTGCGGAACGTATTCTCAAACAGCTTGGCGGCTTCCGCTACGATTGTCGAGCTGACCGGTACAATTTGATCCAAAAAGGACCCATAAAACCCTGCTCCCACTGCCAGACAATCCGGCGTGCAACCGCCGATCACCTTGGGTGTGTTGCGAATGTTAAAATGAACGCTACCCGGATCCACACGTTCCGGCGAGAAGCACACATAGAAATCCTTACCTACCGTCCAGCCCCTGCGCTGCTCTATCACCGGTCGAATCAGTTCCTCGGTCGTTCCCGGATAGGTGGTGCTTTCCAGAATCAACAGTGTTTGTCTACGCAAATGAGGTATAGCCTGATCAATAGCCGTTTCAATATAGGACGTATCCGGCTGGTGTCCGTCCGTCAGCGGCGTAGGCACGCAGATCACGACGATATCCGCTTGCTCCAGTACCTTGATATCCGTAACCGGATGCAATTGCTGTCCAATCAGACCTTCCAATGCATCATCACCAATGTCTATGATGTACGACTTTCCTTGAAGCAGCTTGGCTACTTTGACGGGATCGGAATCCACACCATATACATCATAACCAGCCTTTGCCATTTCCACTGCCATGGGCAGCCCTACATAACCGAGGCCGATTACCGCAACCTTTATAGTTCCTTTGGTTATTTTTTCCATAAGCTGCAAAATACCCACCTCTTTCATCATTACTCCATGCCTCGCAGTAGCTCAGCAATTCCAGCGCGATCCATTAACTCATCGTCCGAGCGATATTGATCGAAGCCTACTCGTTCCAATCCACCGTATTGGCTCAGTAAGCGCTTGTCTGCTTGCTGGGGAAGAATAACAAAATAGCGATCATCATAGCGATACGTATGCGGCACCTCATAGGGCGAAATCAGCACCTCATGCAGCTTTTCCCCACCACGTATACCAATCTCCTTTACTTTCAACGCAGGCTGCCCCGCCTGTTCTTTCATCACTTCTGCTAGATCTGCAATATTGCAGCCCTTCATTTTCATCACTAGCGTCTCTCCCCCAACCGCCGTGACAGAAGCCTTCAGCAGCAAGCCAATCGCCTCTCCGAGCGTGAGGAAAAAGCGTGTCATATCTGGGCTCGTCAGCGTTAAATCCTGCCCATCCGCGATCTGGCGCTTGAACAGGGGCACGACACTTCCACTCGTCCCCAACACGTTGCCGCCGCGTATACACACAAAGCGAGTACGCTCACTTAAAGTGTTGGCGCGGATCATCAGTCTTTCACCTATCGCCTTCGTCATGCCATATACATTCACCGGATCTACTGCCTTGTCTGTAGAGACATCAATTACCTTGGCGACTCCCTGCTCAATGCTGGCCCGGATCACGTTTTCCGTACCGTGTACGTTCGTCTTGAAAGCCTCTTCCGGCTGTCTCTCACACACAGGGACATGCTTTAATGCCGCCAAATGGAATACATAGTCCACTCCGCGACATGCCTCCTGCAATGCCTGAAGATCTCGAATATCTCCAATCATGAAATTCAGGCGAGGATCCGATAGAAATTGCCGCTGCATGGCAATCTGTGCAAATTCACCGCGTGAGAAAATACGAATCTCCGCCGGGTCCTCCTTCAGCAATTCAGCGGTTAGGCGTTGCCCCCAAGATCCCGTTCCTCCGGTCACCAGCAGTTTTTTTCCTTTGAACAATATAATCTCCTCCTGACCGTTACGAATTGGCAATGCCTGTTCCCAGAAATTCTGCCAGCACAGCATTCATTTCATTCTCTGACAGCCGATCCTTCGCCGGCACTTTTTTCACCGAAGTATTGGCAGCATGAATGACGTTCACATAGTTGCGAAGTGGAATGATCTCATGCGGCAGCTCCGTTACATATCCGTGCGTACCCTTTCCAGGAATGACCACACGGTAATCATTCAGAAAATCTTCCACTTGATAGCGAAACACATAAAAAGAAGGCGAACGGTGAAACACCGGTGCCATCTGCCCCTCAACCGCATCCCACAGGTAACCCATCTGGTTCACCAGCGCAACCGTCTCCGATTGAAACTTGTAATCATGCAACTGTTGTACAAAGGACTGGTGATACAAATCGTCGGAATCTATTCGAGCAATGAGCAGTTCGTCCGCACCTTCGATGTACGCATGGATACGACGTTTACTTTCGATGCTCGTACCAAAACGGATGTGGTCGGGAATGGGCTCATGTCGGGCCAGCTCCTCTTCCACGATGTCACTGCATCCGCCCGCCAGCTTGACGACAGATAGGAAATCCGCATTTGTCTGACTGAGTAAACTACGCAGCGTAAAGGTTCTGAATATATCCAGTCGCTCGCTGATCCACTCACGTGTCAGGCGGTTGGGATTCATCCCATAGTTATTAAAATTAATTTCAATTACAACCTTGCGATTCATTGATCTTCCTCCCTTTCAACCGTCTTCTCTCAAGTTATGAAGACGCTCCTGAAACGGCACGTACAGATACAACGAATCTTGTAAAAATAGGTAGAATCCAAAAAGAATAGCCGTTCATACAAAAACCTTTTCGCTTTCGACATATGATAGAATACAAAGTTTTTTACTCCATCTGAAAAGTTGAACAAGCAGGAACGACAGGGAGGAAACATGATATGACGAATCCAAAGTATCTGGAGATGGACGAGGTACTGAAGCGTTTGAAGCTAGCACTCGATCAGCACCAGTCCTTTTCGCTCATTCGTATTGGAGATGGTGAAAATTTGGTGTTGGCGCAGGATACCGTCTGGCCGATGGAAAAGGTGTTACAGGAACGTTGGGCGGTCAAAGCCAATCTCGGTCAAAAGGGACTGTTTCTACCAAATACGGAACTACGGGACGCGGTGGCTGAGGCAGTGAGCAAAGCCACCATTACTGGCATTTTGCCATATGATGACGAATCTATTAAAGCACCATCCTATATGAAGCGGGAGCTGACCGATCAGGTCTTTGCTCACTATGCTCTTTCCCCCGCGCTGACCTGCCACGCCTGCCTGAATCGGTATTTGGCTGGGACACCCGCTTTCTGGGACATGCTGAAAAATCGACGCATTCTGCTGGTCACCCGGACGGCCACTGAAGTAAAGCCTGTTCTTGAGGCAGATCCGTACAAGCTGCATATTGCCCACACACTGGCATTTCATCAATATGAACAAATGCCTGAAACTCTCCAATGGATCGCAGCACACAAAGATGACTTTGACATTGCGCTGTTCTCTTGTGGTGTCAATGCAGTCGTGTTAGCACAAAAAACAGCAGAACTCACTGGCAAAGTAGGTATAGACTTCGGCAAGGCGATTAATATCGTCATGTTCGGCAAAGCTAATTAATAGATAAAATAATATTTGTGAAAAAATATACTTAGCAAAAATCCTTGCTCCGTATATCAAAAAGCACCAGCAAATTTCAATTGGCTGGTGCTTTTTGATACCATATGTAGTTCTAAAGCGTGATCAAAAAGGATAATCCATATAAAGCTTTGAGCCCTTGCTTGTTTAGAAATAGAATTTGAGATTTCCTGTAACTTCTTTTACAATATTACAGAAACTAGCATTCATTAAAAACCATAAGGAGGGTGTTGAAATGTCACATAACAAGAGATTGAAGACATACCCACTTGCAAAAGCAAAGCATATAAAGGTTCATGGTCGAACTACGCAAACACGTACACCGCTTACTCTATTTTGGACAGGAAGTGGCATTGAATTGAATATCAAAGGCTCAGAGCTGTGGATTGAAATTGAGGCCGATTACCAGGTGTATGAGCCCTGGATCAGTATTGTCATCAATGGTGTCCCGATGAGTCGCCTGATGGTGACTGCAGGACGGCATTGGATCTGTCTTTTGAGAGGGTTAAACCCTGATACAGTCAAAAATGTCCGTGTGGTCAAGGATGTCCAGCCTATGAGTTCGGACCCGCACTGCTTGTTGCAAATTCATGCCCTGAAGGTTGACGGAGAATTGCTACCGGTCACTGATAAGCCCCTCAAGGTGGAATTTATCGGTGACAGCATTACCTCGGGAGAAGGAACGATTGGAGCGAAGGACGAGACAGACTGGGTTCCCATGCTGTTCACAGCACTACGCAATTATACAGCCATAACAGCCGAAGCACTAAATGCGGACTACCGAGTGTTTTCACAAAGCGGCTGGGGTGTCCTAACGGGCTGGGATAATAATCCCGATACGAACATACCGGCATATTATGAACAGATATGTGGTGTGCTGACCGGTGAGAGAAATGAAGCATTAGGGGCATTTTCAGATCATGATTTTACCTCATGGCAGCCGGACGTGGTCGTAGTGAATTTGGGGACTAATGACGGGGGAGCCTTTTATTCTCCTGCATGGACGGACCCAGCAAGCGGTAAAGTGTACAAGCAACGCTTGAACGAGGACGGCACATTCAATGAAGAAGATTTACAAGCTTTTGAAAGCGCTATCGAATGTTTTCTTGTCAAGCTTCGGAATTGCAATCCTGCGGCTCATATTGTATGGGCCTATGGGATGCTGGATACTCCTATGATGCCCTCAATCTACCGATCAGTAGATGCATACAAGAAAAGAACGAGGGATGGGAATGTGTCTGTATTCCAACTGCCTAACACGACGGAAGAAACGATAGGGTCTCGCAGCCATCCCGGGCTCCCCGCCCATACCAAAGCGGCAGATGAGTTGACAGTGTATTTGCGAGAGATTCTTAAGAAATAGAATCCGAGAAGCACGATCAACTTTGTAGAACACGCTCATAAAGGAAATTACAACAACTAGGTCATTTGTGCTCTCAGTGTTGTTGAGAATTATAGCCACGAGTCTGTAGCAGCTGTCTGTCTATGCTCGTGGCTAGTTGAGCTTCTGCGCAGCGGCCTATCCTAGGAGAACCACGAACAGGCAGCGAGTATTTACTAAAGAAATATTCACCTGATATATTTACAGAAACGGAGTCGAAGCGATGCCCGTGAATACCTCTGGACCATTACGAACAGTGGTCGAAACACCAGAAATATAAGAAGAATATATGGTTTGTATTGCCAATGGAGCGGATAGATCCTGTGCATTAAAAGCTTGCGTTTCATTAGATCCGGTCACGCCCAGTACCCCCTCGGCGCGGTAGACTACCTCGCTCGGATCATAGTCGGCTCCACGCACGATTTCAACTGCATACGTATCGCCAAGCTCACCGATTAGACCAATGGAACCACTAAAAGTCACAATCGGACCTGGCACAAGAAAGGTTCGCAGAGTAATCAAACCGAATCGCTCCGGTATAGGACCCAGTTGAATATCGGGACCTTCACCTGTCTTTGATGAATTGGTGGAGCTTCTCATATCCAGAAAAAAACCCATACCATATCCCTCCAAATTGCAAGATACTCCATGTTATGCAAGAAATTCTTTGGTGTATTGGACAAATTAGTAATAAATCTATCAATTCAGCTCAAAATAACCGATAGTAAATACATATGATATAAGCTTTAGAAATGAATATATAGATAGAAAGCAGGGGTTAGATGAAACGACTGAAAACTTTAACACTACGCAAGAAATTGACCGCAGCATTCCTTCTGGTCATGCTTGTTCCTAGTATTATTGTAAGTTCTTTTTCTTATCAAGCAGCATATAACCAGACGGACCGCCAATTACTTGATAGTGCGACAACTAGCGTTACTGCATCCGATCGTGCAGTTACTCAAACGATTCAAGCCAAAATCGCGGATCTCGAATATTACTCTACAACGATGACGGCTAGTGATAACAGTGCTGAAGCAGATGATGCCATTCTAAAAAGATTACAAGTTTATTTGAAAATGCACGCGGAAGCTGTTGATATGTTTGTAGGAACCCCCGAAGGTAAGCTCATTATTGGCAAAGCCGTAGGCTCCACAAACGATCCTCGTGAGCGCCCGTGGTACAAACAGGCCCTGGAGAAACCCGGTCAAACCGTAATCAGCCCTGTCGGACTCAATACGGCTAAGATCCCCGTTGTGTATATTTCACGTACACTTCCCGACAACAGCGGTGTTCTCGGCCTTTCCCTGAACCTGAAAAATTTGAAAGAAATCACAAATTTAAAAATCGGACAAAATGGCTATATTATGATATTAGATGGTACCAAACGTATCGTTACCCACCCGACAGAAGTCAGTGGAAGTACCAAAATGGGAGAAACGATACCCAAACTGTTTGACTCTGAGGAAGGCAGCTTTAATTACGATCTTAATGGCGTAGATAAACACCTGATTTTCAAAACCAATGCGCTGACAGGCTGGAAAATTGCCGGAACAATGGACAAAGCAGAAACCAGTGCCTCCGCCCAGCCGATTCTTATCACGACGATCGTAGTGTTGGTGATTGCAGCCATCATCATTGGTGTGCTCGCAATGTGGCTAATCAGCAGTATACTTAAGCCCATCCAAAGATTGCGTAATTCTATGGATGCCATCAGCCAAGGTAATCTTTCGATTAACGTGGCTACGACCAGCACTGATGAAATTGGTGAATTATCAAGATACTTCCAACAAATGGTAGATAACCTGCGTAACATGATTAGAGAAATTCAAGCGATGACAGGCAATTTGTCGGCATCCTCGCAAGAGCTGGCAGCAGGTGCAGAACAAACGACCCGAGCTATCGAGCATGTGACCATAGCCATTCAAGATGTGGCTGCAGGCAGCGAACGCCAAGTGAGCAGTGCTAAAGCTAATCAGACACGGGTTAGCGGCATGGCAACAGACATCACCGCTATGACCGAAACTATGGCTGAAATGACTACTTACTCCGCACAGGCCATTCAGGCGTCGGATGCAGGCAGTGAGCATATCGGCAACAGCGTCGTTTCTATTGATGGCATTCGCACTACCGTAGAAGAACTGGACACCATTATCGGTGCTTTGAATGACCGATCTGGGCGAATCGGAACGATTGTTACTGTCATTACGGAAATCGCCAGCCAGACTAATCTGCTCGCATTGAACGCTTCTATTGAAGCGGCACGCGCAGGGGAGCATGGCAAAGGTTTTGCTGTCGTGGCCACAGAGGTCCGCAAGCTGGCTGAAAACTCAGCTCATTCCGCACAACAAATTCGTGAACAGATTCAAGGGATACAGAGCGGTGTATCTGAAGCCTTGATAGCTATGGAATCCGCCAAGGAACGCGTAAGCGATGGTATCAATTCCATTGACCTATCCGGTCGCTCCTTCTCCCGCATCCGTAGAGCGGTAGCCAAATCAGCGAAGCAGCTGGATAACGTCGCAGCTTCTACCGCTGGAGTCGCAGATGGAACGAGTACAGTCGTCAGCAGCATGGAGGAAATTACACGCATCGCTGAAGAAGCGGCATCCCATACGGAGACCGTGTCCGCAGCCGCAGAGGAGCAGCTCGCCTCCATGGAAGAGATCGGTTCGTCTGCCGCAGATTTGACCCGTCTGGCAGAACAGCTTCAAGATTTACTGACACAATTCCAATTGGATGAAACAAAATAACCGTTCCAACCGATAAATACAGAGAAAGAGTCTTCACAATGAAGGAGGGTTGGAACATGGATATCGCAGCATTATCAACAGGTATGAGTCAGGCCAGCTTGGCCCAAGCCGCAAGTGTGAAGGTATTAAGTATGGCTAAAGATCAGGCTAGTGAACAAGGACAGGCCTTAGTGCAGATGATGGAAAAAAGCGTACAGCCTCATCTTGGCGGTCAACTGGACATTCGCGCGTAGATACATGCATATGCTTGGTTAAGGGCGATTCTACTCAGGTCTGGACAGACCCGGGTAGAATCGTTTTTTTATCTCCCAATTTTTCGTTCAGCACAAAACGTAGTAAACTAGACATATCGTCCACGACCTCGGTTCGGAGGATAGCGCAACATTCACACGATTTACATTGAAAAAGGAGGATACATAGTTTATGAGTTATTCTGAATATTTTGAAAAAGCCAGAGAGCAACAACTGGGCGAGTTACAGGAGTGGTTGTCCATTCCAAGTATCTCAGCATTATCGGAGCACAAAAAGGACATTAACCAAGCAGCTGATTGGCTGGCTGCCAAACTGACTGCTGCTGGTCTGGAAAACGTTGAAATCATTCCGACCAAAGGGCACCCGCTGGTATATGCGGATCATTTGCACGCACCTGGTAAACCAACGATCC
Source organism: Paenibacillus peoriae (assembly GCF_022531965.1). GTDB lineage: Bacteria > Bacillota > Bacilli > Paenibacillales > Paenibacillaceae > Paenibacillus > Paenibacillus polymyxa_D. Next base: position 4,548,739 of record NZ_CP092831.1, read on the forward strand.
TCGTGTATGGACACTATGATGTACAACCCGTAGACCCGCTTCACCTGTGGGAAACGCCACCGTTTGAGCCATCCATCCGTGATGGAAAATTGTATGCGCGCGGAGCGACAGATGATAAAGGACAGGTTTTCTTGCACATTAAGGCAGTTGAGGCCATTTTGAAGCAGGAAGGCAAATTGCCACTGAACATCAAATTCTGTATTGAGGGCGAAGAAGAAGTATCCAGTCCGAACTTGCTTGAGTTTTTGCAAACTAGAGCTGAACGTCTGGCAGCCGATGCTGTACTGGTGTCCGACACTTCCTTGATCGAAAAAGGGAAACCTGCCATTTGCACAGGTTTGCGTGGACTATGTTCACTGGAAGTCGCCATTCACACGGCGAACACAGATCTACATTCCGGTTCTTTCGGTGGCGGCGTGCCGAATGCCCTGCATGCTCTGGTGTCCTTGCTGGCAACCCTGCATAATGACAAAGGCAGTGTAAGCGTCGAAGGATTCTACGATGATGTGGCTCCATTATCGGCAGAGATGAGAGAAGAATTCATGAAGCAAGGCTTCAATGAGAGCAAGCTGCAACAAGATCTTGCACTTGATTCTCTCTATGGTGAAGAAGGATTCAGCTTCGTTGAACGTGTGGGGGCTCGTCCGACACTGGAACTGAACGGCGTATACGGCGGCTTCCAAGGGGAAGGCACAAAAACGGTCATTCCGAAAGAAGCTCACGCTAAAATTACGTGCCGCTTGGTGGCTAACCAGAACCCGCAAGACATTCTGGACAAAATCGAGCGCCATTTGCGCGCCCATGTTCAGGCAGGAGCTACCCTGGATATTCAACAGGGCGAAAAAGCGAACGCCTTTAACATCGACCCGTCACACGCGTTTCTGCAAGCGGCGGCCGATGCTTTTGAGAAGGTATACGGTGTGCGTGCCCTCTTTACCAAGGATGGAGGCTCCATCCCAATCGTGGAGACTTTCTCCCGTGTGCTGACTGCCCCAGTCGTGCTGATGGGTTTCGGCTTGCCAGATGAGAACCTGCACGCGCCCAACGAGCATTTCAACTTGGACAATTTTGACAAGGGTCTGCTGACGATTGTGGAGTTTTTGAAATCGGTGTAAGTAAACTAAAAAGCATTCACAGCATGGAACCATCCTTGCTTCGTGAATGCTTTTTTTTCGTTAGTTCTGTCGCTTAAGAAAAACGGGTATAGCGCAACAGATGAGCCAGCCGATTGAGCCGTTCTATCTCCCGATCGAACTCATGCAGCGGCTGTCCAGCCAAAGCAGCGTTTGCTCTCAGATCCCGTAGCGGGTTCATTTTCCGACCCATGAGTTTCAGCACCGTGGCCTTCCCCATGTTATTCACCACCACATATTGTGTTAGCGGGTCAAGCTCAATCCACAATACATGATGCTGTTGGAAAAACGACAATAGTTGCTTTTTTAACGCCTCCAGCTCTTCAAGGTCACCTGTGATTTGCGGATGATGATGAAAAGCCACATAGCCCATCACCCGCAGGTCACTTATGATTTGTTCCAAATGAAGCGTTTCGTGTATGTACACATTGTTCGTGCTCATGCGGTTTCTTGCACCATTCGTATGATCTTCCCGGATGACGTTCACCACCTGACTATCATTTATATCAAGCTTTATCTTTCCCCTTTTCCAATAGCTGCACAAGCCAGCAACCTCCAAACCACAATGCACCTACAGCAAAAAAAACGGTATACACCGTATATAACGTGGTCAGTTCAAACAAGCTATTGTACCGATTAAGCAAGATCCCCCACAAGCATAGCAGAAAATTGCTACCATTTTGCTGATGAAAGCGATGCTTATAGATCCGTTGAATCAAAACAGCCAGGAATCCTATCAACAAAACGTGATTCAGCAAAATACTCCACATTTCCATAAGCCCCCTTTTTCACTATAGCGCAATGGCTTTGAAAAGTCAGGACGTACACAAACCTTGCGAACAAAAAAACAACCGGCTTATACGCCAGTTGTTTCCCGTTCCACAAAATACTTATTGGTCATATAATGGGCCTTGCCTCTGGAAGTATCCACCATTCCCTTTTTGTTGTCGAGAAAAACAATCTCCCGGCATTTGGTGCAGTACCACTTGGTCCGCTTAAAGGGAGATTCTGTAACATACGATGTACCACATTTGCAATCTACTTTAATTAAAGTTTCTGTTGATTTGTAAGCCTGGGACAACTCTTTTAGGCCAGTATCCGGTTGTTGAATGGGGATAATAACCTCCTGATAGCTTGAATACTGATTATGCACTTTAAAATCAGCCACCAGTTCCGCATGCAGTCCAAAGTACTCTTTGCCAATCTCGGTTACAAATTTCTTACCGATTCTGTAACACTCAAGCCATTCCTGTATCTGTTGATTAGACAAAGGCACTGTGCCCTTGATACCACTATTTAATGTGTAAGTCATGATGTATAAAGTATCATCTTGTCTATGTCCGTACATGAGAAGCCTCCTTATAATACACTTGATAATGTACTACAAAGCGCAAAAAACATCAATTTTATTATTTGCCAAAAGACTTATATCATTTGGGTAGGCACACAAGAATTGTGAGTATATGGTTAGAAAGCAACTGACAATCTGTCAGTTGCTTTGTCTTTCCACATAGTATTTGTTGGTCATGTACCACGCCTTGCCTTTATCCGTATCCACCATGCCCTTTTTACGATCCAGGAACACAATGTTATTACACTCCTTGCATGACCACTTGGTTCTTTTATGCGGTGACTCTTCTATATAGGAAGCACCACATTTACATTCTACCTGAATTAATGTTTTATACTGGCTGTACGCCTCTACCAGTGGGTCCAGCTCTACAGCTTTGTGTTCCATTACGGGCTGTATTATGAATATGTGTTCTCTCTGCTCCGAGTATTCATTATGTACCTTGAAATCTGCTACCAACTCAGGGTTTAAACCAAAATACTGTTTTCCCACAACCGTTACAAACTTGCTGCCAATTCGATATGCTTTGATCCATTCCTGCACCTGCTTACTGGATAGGTCGACAGTTCCCTTTATACCGCTGTTCAGCGTATAAGTCATCAAGTGTTGGTTGGGTGTCATATGTCTTAACATTCACCTCCGATCAAGAATATACCACAGGTAGCTCTAGGCAAAAGCTACTTCCGGCTACCTGAAGCAACGAGCTTTTTCTGCCTTGTGATTCTTCTTCAATCCATCTTCCATCCTGTCGTCATGCTGAATACTGTTTTTGTAGGGATTTATATTCTTAGACTATCACCGAATGCATTTCTAGCCTTGTATAACTTTGTGGTAATTCTTCTGATTTGATCACTTCTGCTAGTTTACCATGATCTCCAATGGTAGTTTCTTCCTTCTATATATAGTACATCATTTACACGCAATTTCCCACATATTTCAGCGGTTTAATCGTTTTACTTTTTTATATACCACAAAACAAAAGCCTTCCCGACCACCCTTCATTGTCAAAGGATCATCGAGAAGACTTTGTACCCCGCAAGGAACGAGAGGTCAGATTTTTAATTCGCCAAGCCTGATTAATTCCACGACCGCCTGTGAACGACCTTTTACGTTCAGTTTCTGCATTACATTGGAAATATGGTTTCGGACCGTTTTTTCGCTAATAAATAGCTGTCCGGCGATGTCACGTGTTGTTTTGTCCTGCACGAGCAGTTCAAATACTTCACGTTCACGGTGAGTTAACAAAAACTTGTTTTTATGGTCGTTACCCTTCGTCAATTTCACCCCTCCTTGCTCGGGTTTTGTGTGGTGTAACAAGGTTAAGGGATACAGTCAACACATTTTATGTCATGCGCTTAGGTATGGTTCAATATGCGGATAAAAATGGGCATAGGCACCCTACTAACTCCCTTCGATGGACGGTTGGACTCTGCGTCTAATTTATGTATTGACAGGCATATGGGCCAGCCTTATGATAAGAAAAACCGCGACTGATAATCATTATCAAAATGATAATTTGATATAGATATCGCAACAGACTATGGTTCAAGGCCAGTTTGGCCAGAAAGGGTGTTCATTGATTATGAAACTACGTTATGCCGTACCGGCCGGAGTGCTGGTCTCTTCTATTCTGTTCGCAGGTTGCGGACAAACCGGAACTGCTACTCAGCAGCCTGCTGCAACGACCAAAGATGCAGGAGCCACAACACAGACAACGACTCCTGCCGCTTCTGCTCCCAATTTTGATCAAGCGGTAGCAGCTTACCGCACCTATGCCATCGAGCAATGCGATACGTTTGTGAAGAAGACAGAAGAATTCACGAACGCGGTCAAAGCTGGCGAGCTGGATAAAGCCAAGGCGCTGTATGCTCCTGCACGCATGTACTATGAACGGATTGAACCAATTGCAGAAGCGCTGGGTGATCTTGACCCAAATATTGATGCACGTGACGGTGATGTGGATGCAGCGGATTGGCGCGGCTTTCACCGGATTGAAAAAACATTATGGGAAGAAAACACAACCAAAGGAATGGACGAGTTCTCCGACCGACTACTGAGTGATGCCAAGCTGCTGCGCGCCAAAGTAGAAACAGTTAATATTGACGCCAGCCTGATGGTAACGGGTGCAGTCGAGTTGTTGAATGAAGTCTCTACCTCGAAGGTGACGGGTGAAGAGGAACGATATTCCCATACGGATTTGTACGACTTTGCAGCCAATGTAGAGGGCGCACAAAAGATATATGACATTTTGAAAACAGATCTGAACCAAAAAGATGCCGCGTTGGAAAAACAAATCGGTGAGCGCTTTACGGCCTTACAGCAGGAGTTGGCTCCTTTCAAGGACGGAGAAGGCTATGTATCGTATACAAAACTGAAACCGGAAGAAGTTAAAAAGCTGAGCCAAAACCTCGATGCCTTGGCAGAACCGTTGTCCCAAATGGGGAAATTGTTAGGAGTGTAATGATATGAAAGGCTTTAAGCGGCAAAAAGGGCAAGAAAAGCCGCAGTATGCGGAATCCCATAATGAACAGGGCGATCTGGTAAAAAAGGATGCGACGCTAGTGAAAGATGATCCGTCAGGAAAAAGCAAATCCGTATCACGCCGAGACCTATTGAAGCTGGCCGGGGTAGGTGGACTAGGTCTCCTGCTTGGCGGCGGGGGCGTGGGAGCCGTGCTGTCAGCCGGTCAACGTCTCGAAAGCATGATGACGGATGCGGATACCAAAGATGTAATCTCTTTTTACGGGAAGCATCAGGCAGGTATTGTGACTCCGGCACAGGATTTCATCTACTTCGCCGCTTTCGATCTAACAACCAGCGACAAGGAACAGGTGCGTAGCCTCTTCAAAGCCTGGACGGAAGCAAGCACTACAATGACTTCTGGCGTGCTCCTTGGCAACGATAATGAAAACCTCAACCTCCCTCCGTCCGATACGGGCGAGGCGGCAGGATTGTCGCCGTCCCGCACGACGATCACCTTTGGTGTGGGCCCATCCTTTTTTGATGGACGATATGGCCTGGCAGGGCTTAAACCTGCCGGGTTCCGTGAGCTGCCCCGTTTTCAAGGGGATGCCCTAGAGGAGCAATGGTGCGGTGGCGATATCGGAGTGCAGGTATGTGCCAATGACTTGCAGGTCGCTTTCCATGCCCTGCGTAATTTGGCGCGTATCGCCAGAGGAACGGCGGTGCTTCGCTGGACGCAGGAAGGCTTTCAGCGGACTGCACAAGCTGATCCTGCGGGAAGCACACCACGCAATTTGCTGGGCTTCAAGGACGGTACGGGGAACCCGGACACCTCCAAGGCAGACGAGATGAATCGGCTGGTGTGGACACAGACCAGTGACGGACCAGCATGGATGGGCGACGGCAGCTATATGGCTGTACGCCGCGTACGCATGCGGGTAGAGGTGTGGGATCGCTCAACATTGGGCGACCAGGAGGATACTTTTGGACGTCATCGCAGCAGCGGGGCCCCACTCGGTAAGGTCAAGGAGTTCGACAAGCTTGATCTGGCGGCCAAAAATCCAGAAGGCAAGCCAGTTACGCCTCCTACCTCTCATGTGGCTTTGGCTCATGGGAACGGAAGCATTAACATTTTGCGGAGGTCTTATTCGTATTCAAGCGGATTGGACAAGCAAACTGGACAGCTGGATGCCGGGCTGCTGTTCATCAGCTACCAGCGTGATCTGTTCAAGCAGTTCGTTCATATTCAGGAGAAGCTTGCACGCAATGACAAACTGAACGAATACATTGTACACAAAGGCAGTGCGGTGTTCGCCTGCTTCCCGGGTGTATCGCAAGGCGGCTACATCGGGGATACGTTATTTTAGCAGCAGGCAAGGAAGGGGATTTATATGAATCGGCGCAATAAAAGCTTGGGATGGGTGTTTGTACTGGTGGCAGCTCTGCTGCTGACCGTAGCTCCGTTCCTATCCAGCTTCGGGTCGGTCGCTTTTGCACAAACAGATGCCAAAGCTGTCACCAATGATCAGCTAATGCCTGTAGTAGGCGGAGCGCTGGTGGAGGCGGGACAAGCCCAATGGACGGAAGCCTCCAAGGATCTGAAAGAATTCCGCACGCTGTGGGAGGCCGCCAAGACAAATGGTGGAGATTCAGCTCACATCGCGACTGTAGATCAAGCACTCACCGATGCGGAGCAGACACTCGCCAGTGGCGGCGGGGAATCAGCGAAAGCTGCCTTATCCGTGCTAGCGCGCTCGGTCAATGAGTACGTCACTGCTGCCGAAGGGGACAAACCAGCCCCGGCTGGAGCCAAAGCAGCGGAAAAACTGCTTCCCATGGCGAAGGGCAGTCTGGCGGCCATGCAAAAAGGCGATTGGGCTGCCGCCCGGGTGGATTACGACCGAATCGTCAAAGCCTGGTATCAGGTAGAAACACCGATTCGTTTGGACAATTTTCCGGTATACAGTTCGCTCGAAACTAAAATCAGTCTCATTCGCATCTCCATGCAAGCTGAGCCCATTCGCCAAGAACAGGCTCTCAGGGAAATGCAGGAATTAACGACTCTGTTGTCTGATTATAGTCAGGGCAAATCTGTGAACACAGGTCAAGGAACGAATACAGGCAATACGGCTACCGGAACGACGAATGGTTCGACAGCTTCCTTGGGCGATGCAGTCACCTTGCTCAAATCCGCACGCCAAGATGCTGTAGCTAATCAATCAGAGCAAGCGGCTGACAAGGTAGTGCAGTTTATCGCTCTGTGGCCTTCTGTCGAAGGACATGTACAAATTGCCGATCCGACGTCTTACACTGCGATTGAAAATGAAATGACCGAGGCTTCCGGATATCTGCTGTCTTCTCCACCGAATACAGACAAAGCCATACAGACTCTTGATCAGATGCTGGACAGGCTCCGTCCGTTGACGGAAGAACGTTCTTACACTGCGTGGGATGCCGCACTGATTTTGCTGCGTGAGGGTCTGGAGGCCATCCTCGTGCTCGCAGCTCTGCTGGCGTATGCCAAAAAAAGTGGCGAAGCCGTGGCTGGACGGTGGATATGGGCAGGAGCTGGAACGGGGCTGGTGCTGAGCGGAATTCTGGCAGTGCTGTTCACCACACTGGTGGCAGCAGCCGCATCGGGCAGCATGCGTGAGCTGCTGGAAGGTGTCACCGGACTGGTAGCAGTCGTGCTGATGCTGACCGTTGGTAGCTGGCTACATAGCAAATCCAATGCTGCCGCATGGAACCGCTTTGTGGAAAACAGCGTGGGCAACGCATTGGCACGGGGAAGCCTGTGGTCGCTATTTGCGGTTTCTGCGCTCGCAATTCTGCGTGAAGGAGCCGAGACAGCTATCTTTTATGTCGGTATGGCTCCAGCCATCGAAACCTCGCAATTGCTGATCGGCATTAGCTCGGCGACGTTTATTCTGGTCATTCTGGCGTTTGCGATCATTAAATTTAGTGTACGGTTGCCGATTCGCGCCTTTTTCCTGACTGCCACTGCACTGATTTACTATCTCGTATTCCGATTTCTGGGCGAAAGTATTCATTCGCTTCAGGTGGCTGGCAAGCTTTCGGGGCACACTGCCTCCTCGCTTCCGTCCATTAGCTGGCTGGGAATGTATCCAACTTGGGAAACATTTGTCCCACAAATCGCTGTACTGATCTTTATGGTATGGCAGCTTGTGCGTCAGGAAATGCGCAGCTCCAAGCAACATTAAGTCGATACTACCCTACTCATCATGTAAAAAAACGCCAAATCACAGGTCCGATTTGTATCGGTTCCCATGAGTTTGGCGTTTTTTTTATATACTTCAGCATTTTGCATCATTCGATTCCCAACGCTCGTAAGTACAATATATAGACGAACTAAAGCGTTTCGATCTATATATTGCTGATTTAAAAACGCTCTTGGGATTTATGCAAAATGCCCACTTATATCACATCCTCAGGCAACGGAATCATGCGCTGATGACGCAGCAGGTCCGTGCGGTCACCGTGTTCACGAATGACATGTACCTCCCCACGAAAATCGAGCAGCTCCGCCGGGGTAGCATGTCCCAGAAATTGTAGTGGACTATAGCTTAATCCATAGGCTCCTGCATTCGGAAAAGCAATATAATCGCCCTCGTGAATCGGAGGAAGCTGCGCTTTTTTCACAATACAATCCTCGGGTGTACAAAGTGGACCGACAATGCTTACCGTCTCCAGCTCCATGGATGCTTCTTCCAAAGGCCCTCCTGTTCGGCTTGCAATCTCTTCTAATGATTGTTCGACAGCAACAGCCGTTTGAGCAGAAACGTCTCTCTGCCCCATCTGTAGGGTTGCTTCCAACTCTCGTTCTTTGGGTTCTTTCGATTCTCCCACTTGCCTGCGCATAATTCGTACCGGGTAGTTGTCCCTAATGCGGCGTCCTCGAAAAGTAGCTGCGGCGTAGTGATTCATGCCACCATCAGCCACGACAAACTTCTCTCCCTTGGATTCCTTTGTATACAATGCTCGGCAGACATACATGCCCGATTGAGCAACCAGATACCTGCCGCTTTCGATGATTAGTTTAACCCCGGGCATGCGGGTTCGGGTCTGCTCCGCGAGTGCGTTCAGTCCGTCAATGACGTGATCCATATCGAGCGGCTCCTCATGAGCAAAATAAGGTACGCCAAACCCGCCGCCCAAATTGATCGTATGCATTGCCACACCATACTGAGCCTGTACCCGTTCTGCCAACTGCAGCGTATTCGCAAATGAAGCTAAAATCTGATCCGATTTCAACATTTGCGTACCTGTATATACCTGAATACCTTGAAAATGGACGTGTGGGCAATCTTCCAGTACCTTAAAAAAGTGATCCAGCTGTCCTTCATCTACTCCAAAGGGGCGCGGAACGCCGCCCATCTTAATCGTTGCTCCAGACAGATCGTTATCAGGATTGATGCGAACCGCTGCCCTGACAAGCTGGCCCGCTTGGGCCGCAATGTCCTCCAGCAGACGCAGCTCCCTCACCGATTCGACATGAATACAGCCGATTCCATAGGCTATCGCCTCGTTCAGCTCGGCTACTGTTTTTCCCGGTCCGGCGTACAGCACGTCTTCCGCAGCATACCCGGCCTCCATAGCGACGAACATTTCTCCGGCCGAAGCAATCTCAACACCACAACCTAACGAGCGCAGCAACCCAGCCAAGGCTACGTTACCATTAGCCTTGAGCGCGTAATGTACACGCACAGCCGGGTGCAATCGGGACAGCAACGAGCTGACATGAGCATGCAGCGCGTCCCCGTCATAATAGTAAAATGGCGTCGGATGCTCGCCGAATCGTTCCAGTAAGGCTTCGTCCTTTTTATCCATCTACTGAATTCCCCTCCTCTCTTTGCCTTGATACTCCGTATTTTGCATCATTCGCTTCCCACCGCTCGAAAACACAATCATGCTCATACTGCATAGATCGTCTCGCCCGAGCGTGCTGCTTCATGAATGGCTGCCAGCAGTCTGACGCGTTCCGCAGCCTCGCGAAATGGTATGGGCTCCGCTTCTCCCCGGATGATACCGCAAAAGGTATTCAACTGATTGACATAATAGTTCATAGGCTCGAAAACCGTTTTGGTATACGAAGATGTCTGTGATAACACAGGCAGTGCGTCCGCATCCGCTATATTTGACGCGATATTCTTTTTGATCTCCGTCTTGAGTGTCATTTTATAAAAGCCTAAATTTGCTCGAAAGCAGTCCTTTAAAGTGACTACTGCCGAATCAAAGGTCAGTACATGAGCACAGCGATAAGGGCGCTCGAATGAAAAGAGGGCAGATGCCTCCAATCCACTCGGATAACGGGCTTGCGCACGAAATGTCCAGTCACAGCCATGAGGACCATTGAAATCCGATTGACTGTGGAATTCCGCCTGATCTAATCCAACGACGGCCTGGAGCAATTGGAGCCAGTACACGCCTAAATCCCAAAAACATCCCCCACCCTGCTCCGGACGGGATCTGTAATTGTCCGCATGCCCTTCTTTTGCCGGAATACATAAACTCGTCTCTATGGAGCATAAACGACCATAACGCCCCGATTCTACGATCCTCCGCAGCTCACGCTGCCACGGATGGTGCTGCACCATGACACCCTCCAGCAGGTGAACGTTACTCTGCTCGACTATAGCTGCCAAGGGTGCCAGATCAGCCGTATTCAGGCATAACGGCTTTTCCACCAGCACATGCTTATGGGCCCGTAGTGCTTTGCCAATCCACTCGGCATGCAAGTCGTTGCTGAGTGCAATATATACAGCGTCGATCTCCGGGTCCTTTAGCATATCCTCAGCATGCCGATAAACGACACTGACGCCAAAACGATCTGCCATTTCTCCTGCCTTGGCAACCGTGCGGTTCGCAAGCGCGGTCACGCGTGCCCCTGCAACATGTCGGATCGGTTCCAGCAACGCACGGGGAGCAATGGCAGAACAGCCAATGATCCCAAAGCGAATATCTCGCATCGCAGGCTCTTGCGCAGCCGCCGCAGCGTTCATGACCCCTGCTCCATTCCCGGTGAGCCTGCTAACATTTGGATGCTATTCACATAGGACTCTATATAACGCGGCGTTCGACTGCGCAGCTCTACGATCCTGCGATGCATATCCTCCAGTATCTGAGCACTGCCGTCATAGGTTTGTATCCACGTATCGTACCGCATACCAAGTCCCAGCCGTTCCCATAGATCTGCATTATGCTTTTCATGCACACCAAATGGCTCCAGCATGATGAGTGGAGTGGCTGTAGCGAACGAATCGGTTAGGCTGCCACCTCCTGGCTTGCTGACAATGGCCTGGACATGACAGGCTTGGTCCAGCATGCTATGGTAATCCGGTCCGACCTGATACACGGTCTTCTCGCCCTTTTTCACCTCTCCGAAAGGTGGAAATGTATGCTCCCCGGCTTCATTTCGCTGCCATGTCCTCCACTGCGGATCCATCTGAAAATAGCGTATACTGTCCCGCTGTTCATCCGGTTGATCCTGATCATACAACAGCAGATCCAGCTCCCAGCCCGCTTCTTCTAACCGTCCAACCTTGTCACGGTAGGTGCCCATCCCCCAACCGCCGCCATGTACGAATAAGCGGGATTGCCGTTCTTCAAACGGAACATACTCCACAGCCGGAATATCAATATAGTAGCTGACTCTATTGTTATCATTTTCAAAAAAGGTCGTTTCTCCACAGCCATCTGCAAAATGCGGATTATGCTTGGCTAGATTCTTCCAAGATGGGGAAGGCGTCGAATCCATGTACACGATGTCCACATGCACCGATTCAGGTTCTCTGCGCTTGCGATACTCTTCCAACACATACATCCAATGACCGGATAAGCATATAAAATACCGCCGATCCTCCTCCATCCATTGGTTCAACAGCACTTCCATCGCAGCGAGATCCAGTGAATTACGCATATCCTGCGGAACCTTCTGCGACATTAAGGCCACCGCAAAATTGTCATGGTAAGCTTTGCGGCTTTTGTCGACCTTAAGACGAGCCGATTCCGGCAGTACATTTTCAAATACATGAATCGCCGTATCCATGCCCAGCCTGCGAAGACCCGCTTGCAACAACAAGCCAGGGGTATAAAAGCCCAATCCGAAACCGGAACATAAAATCGTTACCTTCATAAGCTTATCGGTACTCCTACGCATGCTCATACGCCTCCCGTTTAATTCAGCACTGTAAAATGATGCTCTGCCAAAAAACGCTCCAGCTTTGTAGTCAATCGCATTTTTTCCTCATCGCTCGCGGCAACCAGTTCCAAATAAAGGCGCCCCTTGCCTCGTGCCCGTTCGCTTCCAGCGGTTTCTTTTTCACCATTCAAGTCCGGCTTAGCCGTGCCATTCCCTTCTGATCCGCCACCGCTGGCCCCAATTCCGCTCACACGAACCTGCTTGGCAGGCGATCTGCCTCCGCGCCCGGTTGCATTTCTGCTTGGCGTGCTTGTATGGCCCACAATCTTGTTCTCGCCATCTCGTCCACCTGTGTTCACATATAACGTATTGGCACCCAGAGGCATGACACCTTCTTCACGTTCACCTGTGAACAGCAATCCTTCACCTTTCAGCCCCTCCAGCAGTTCTTCATAGGATAGACTGCCATCATGGGACAGTGAATAATTCGTCAGCGTGCCACGCATATTTTTTCCGGCCAGAAAAGTATCAAGCTGATGCTTGATCAAGCTCATCGACTTTCTGGCATTAATTTCGATAATAGGCTCCAGCTTCCCACCACGAAGTGTCATGGAATCAATGCAAACATCGCCGTAATAACCATCCTGATACAATTGCCGCCCCACGTCCTGCATTAAGCTAAAATAGCCCTCGCGCTCCAGTCGCTCCAAAAAAGCCCCGTCCGGCGACAAGGATTCCCGATAGGAGAATTGTGTGTTAGCCAGCCATTGTACAGATATGATATCGACACTTCCATTATCACCAATCGTAAATTGGCATGAAAAATCCTGCTCTTTCTCCTGGAAAGGCTCCAAAAGGAAAAGCACCTGTTTGCCTTTGCGCTCCTGTCCACGTAAATACGACACGATCCGGTCCAGCATTTGTGTCGAGGTAATGTGCAGGTTTCCTTTGCCCGATACGCCAAAATCATCCTTGATTAAAAAGCTTCCATCCCGCAGCAGCTTACGCCCCGCCTCAGCGACATCTGCAAACGAAGTCACAATATAACCCGGGTTGCGCAGACCAAGGCTGCGTTTCAGATCAGAGGAATACGTTTTGGCATTTACCTTGCGAATCGTTTCCAGCGGTGGCTGATGTAGTGTTATTCCCCAAGCACGTGCAGCCTCCTCCACATGCGGTAAACCCGCAAACGGGCTAAGCACACAGCCTTCCAGTTGAGGAAATCCCTCTCCGGCATCGGCCTTGCGACTACCCAGCAGTTCAAATACGGAAGCGGTCGATACATTGCCTGCACGCTCCATGCCATCGGTCAAATCCCGTTCGTTGACAGCCGGATGAAAGCCCAACTGCGCGATATACTGACGATGTACGGGCGAAATGGCATAACGGGTCAATAACGCATCTCCCGGCTGGCAAAAGCTGAACAGCAGTTCATCCATGGCTGCTACAATCGCTGAAGAAGCCCGGTCAGGCAGGGCTGGCAGGGAAGCTAACTGGGCATCCCGCCAGTAAGCCTCCGCTTCGAATGTTCCCATATACAAATGACGCTGATTCGGTATCGCATTCATATGATTCGCTTCCTTTCCTGCTTCATTATTGGCCCACTACACGGTAGCGCTACTGACTCGCGCTCGTATAATCACGTAGAGCAAACTGCCATATCAGGCGGATGATCGCCAGCAGCCAGAGAGGTGCGAGAAATGCCCATACCACCAACCCGGGTTCCATTTTGCCGAGAATGAACATGGGCGGAAAATTACAAATGACAAACACCGGAAGCACGAACAAACCGATACGCTGAATCAGATTACTGTACACGGCCATCGGCACATAGTTTGTCTCGAAAATGCTGTTGGACAGCTCCGTAACGCCGTTCGTGCGGATAATCCAGAAGGCCAGCAGTTGGGGGAGCAAAAATACGGAGTATGCCGTAAGCACTCCGCATCCGAGCAGCACAGAGAACCCTCCTGCGGTTTCAAAATTAAACGGCAATCCGAGTCGATACCAGCCGATCCCCGTCATAATTCCGCCGCCAATTACATTTGGCACGGTATAGCCCAGTTCAAATTGACGCAGTGTCACCATAAATTGCAGCGATACGGGTTTGGTCATGAGCACATCCAGTGAGCCGGTACGAATTTTGTCAGGCAGGCTTGTAAAATTACTGTAGAACAATCCACTATAAAATCCGCTCATCATCGTAAACACGCCGATATATAACAATATGGCGTCAGGAGACCAGCCGTTAATGTCCGTCCCGGCGCGGTATGGTACCGATGCGTACAGCAGCTTGATGAGTAAATAAGCCGTTTCAACCAGAAATGCAGTTATAAAATTAATGCGGTATTCCATCTGCGACATGACGGAAAACTGGACAAACTTCCAGTACAGTCTGATGTAGCGCCTAACGTTTCGGAAAACATTTTTCATGTTACCCCCCCACCGAGACAAAGCGTTTGACCCCGGCTTGCCACACCCAGCGTGATAGGGCCGCCAGCGCTACAATCCAGAGCCATTGTACGCCAATGCCTTTAGCGGCTTCCAGTACAGTCAGCTTGCCCGTCAACGCATTCACCGGAAAAAATACGGTGTAGCTGAACGGTAGCAGACTGAACAGACGGGCCAAAACATCTCCAAAAATCGTCAGCGGAAACACGGTACCGCTAGCTACATAAATGACAAGCGACAGCGTATAAAATAGTCCCGCCGATTCCGTCACCCAAAAGGCTATGCCGCTCAACGCATAATAGACCACAAAATTAAGCACAAGCGCTCCCGGCAACGCCAATATGTAAAGCAAGATGTACGATAGCCCGAAGCTGATTTGTCCTTCCAGGCTAAGACATAACAGCAAAATAGCAGCCGCCAGCAGCACGACCGCGGACTGTATGACTTTGCCTCCGATAAACCGGCAAAAACGGTAAGCGAAATAATGCACAGGCTGTACCATGAATTTTGCCAGTCCACCTTCCTTGATATCTGTAGCAATTTCGTATTCAAAGCCCGTAGCAATCAGTTTTCCAGTGACTCCCGCCATGACCACATACACTAGCATTTCTGGCAGAGAAT
Organism: Paenibacillus peoriae; assembly: GCF_022531965.1. Taxonomy (GTDB): domain Bacteria; phylum Bacillota; class Bacilli; order Paenibacillales; family Paenibacillaceae; genus Paenibacillus; species Paenibacillus polymyxa_D. Next base: position 4,563,914 of record NZ_CP092831.1, read on the forward strand.
AACCCAGCACTCTTGCTTGTCCCGAAGAACCAAATACAGCTAGCCAGAGAAAAATTTGCGTCATGATGGGCAGCATAAATCCCGCCATTTGGAGCCAATAATTAGCCCGATACTCCATTTCGTTTTGCATGCCGAGCTGGAGTACCTTCACATATTTGTTATTTCGCATCGGCCAGCCTGCCCCCATCGTACAAATTGGCTATCCCCTCTTCCAGCGGGACGTCCTCAATCGTAAAATCAACGACAGGCAGTGCGTCCAAAATCTTTTTGGACCAAGCCAAGGTATCTTCTGCATCCAGCTCGAATACCGCCTCCAGCTCCGAGTTGGAGCGAAGTTTGCCGAGGCTCGCCAACGTTAGGTTGGATACAGGGGTCTCCAGTCGAACCTTGAGCAATTTACGGGCACCGATGACCTCGTTCACCTTGTGTAAGTCTCCGTCATAGACCAATCTGCCCCCGCTGATAATGATGGATCTACTGCACAAATCCTCAATATCCTTCATATAGTGGCTTGTCAGCAGGATGGTCGTCCGGTGCGTGCGGTTATAGGCTTTGAAAAACTCTCGAATTCGCCGCTGAGAAACAAGGTCCAGTCCGATGGTCGGCTCATCCAGCAAAATGACCCGTGGACGATGCAGCAGCGCGGCGATCAGTTCCATTTTCATACGCTCGCCGAGAGACAGCCGCCGAACCTGCACATGAAGCTGCTCCTCCACCCCAAGCAGAGTGACCAGTTCATCCAGTGCCTCTTTATAACGGTTTTCATCGATTTCATAGATAAGCTTGTTCAGCTCGAATGACTCGCTTGCAGGCAAATCCCACCAGAGCTGGTTTTTCTGTCCCATTACAATGGAAAATTGACGTTTAAACTCTTTTTGTCGTTTCCACGGGGTAAAGCCGAGTACCGATGCCTCCCCGTCCGTGGGATGGAGAATGCCAGACAGCATTTTGAGCGTCGTTGTTTTGCCTGCCCCGTTTGGACCGAGAAATCCGACAATTTCCCCCTCCTCAATGCTAAAGCTGACATTTTGCACAGCCTCTTTGGTCAGCTGCTCACGCCTGAACAAGTTTTGCAACGATTTGCGCACGCCCGGCTCCTTTTTGTAGTACGTAAATGTTTTCGACAATTGGTTTAATGTAATGGACGGCAATTAATCCCCCTCCTCTTTCCTCTGTGCAGGACACCTGGATGAACGGTCTGATACGACCGAATGCTTGGACTACTCGGCTGCTTGCTCTGCTAAAATCATCAGTTCCTCCAGCATATGCCGCTGTCTTTCAATTAAATGCAAAGCTCGTTCCGTAATCTCAGGCATCCGATGCTTGCGCAGTTGAAGCCCTGTTTTGTAAATATGCAGATTAAGCTTGTGCCAATCCGCGTACAGCCCCTGTGCCAATTCAATTACATGCTGTGTTTGTGGCCCCAGCGTGGCTTGGTGCAGCAGGCAATAATCAGCTGTATAATCCGTCAAATGAAGAGCACTGCCCAATCGCAGATTGTAATAGATTTCATGACAGTACGTCCGAAAATCCTGATCCTCCATGTCTGCCAACAGACGGAAGTCATCAACAAATGCCCGGTACCCCTCATCTCCCCGCTTGACCTGCTTGCCTGTTACAGCTTTCCCCGTTTGACTGACCGACTCATTAGACGTAGGTACGCCTCTCCAGATGGCTTCGTGTCCAGTCAAATACTGTCGTATATGGTGAGCACACGCAGCATGCATCTCACTTGGCGAAAGCGGGGCAGGCTGCTCCACCAGCCATGCATACTCAATAATGCCCTGCATCAGATCGTCGAGCCGGGCTGAGCCCACATAAGTCATGGCATGTCCCGAGGAATCGAGCAGGAAGCTATCATTCACCTGTGCTGTCCGTTCTTGCAAGTCCAATCCGCACAACTCTATCACGTGGCCCCTTGGGTAATTTTTCACATATACATCGTGATAGGTTAAAGCGGTGCTTGACGTATGCAGCATGGTACCGTAGCCCGATGTGAGTACCCGCAACAGGTCGGTTTCATCACTGACACCAGCGACCCACGGTTCCACCCGAATAACAGGTCCACCACTGGCTGCCATTTCTTGAAGCTGCTCCGGATATTTCTCAGGCCCGAAGCGCTTCAAATCTCCACCATACTCTGCGCACATACTCCCACACAGCATGAATAGCTCGGATTCGGCCATGGTCACCCCGTACCTCCGCAATGAGGTACGCAGGGAAGAATATACACAATGCTTCCCTGGAAGAGCGTTTGCCACTTCTTCTGCACCATAGTCCACAACGGAATTTTGACGAGTCTCCATATCGGATCCCTGCATCAACCTTGTCTTTTCGGCGCCCTTATGCATATTTGCTCAGCAGACGCTCAATGCCTTGCAGTGTAGATAGATGCTCCAGCACTAGATCGTCGTCCTCCATCGTAATATCAAGCTCATTTTCCAACTCTACGATTAATTCCACAGCGGATAAGGAATTCAGCCCCAAGGTTCGCAAATCCTGATCCGGAGTCAACTGTTCCAGCTCGCCCGGAGCCAGCTTCAAAATCTTTTCCAGCAAGGGTACTACATGGTATACATCTGTTTTCATTTTTGATTCCCTCCCATTTATGAGCATCCTAATCCAGCAATGATACCTTCCAATTTGTGCGCATACGCATCAGCTTCCTGCCAGCTGTCTGCCAAAATAAGTGTGAAAATCCGGTTCACATAGCCCCGCTTCACAGGGATACCAGACAATGTACCCGCTGTATACACAAACACCCCTTCTGGACGTTCGGGCGTATAGAGCAAGCCTTCCTCAGCGAGCAGCCCGCACAAGCGGCTGTAGGTGAGAGGTGTGGCGGTAACGTTGCGATAATAACGGGATAATGTTTTGTGCTGCTCTCCCAGGACGGATGACAAAAACGAAATATAGGTAGACAACGTAAATCTACCATTTATCTCAATGACTGGAACCAGCAAACCTTCTTCGTCAACAAAACCGTCAATAGAGGCCATTCCCGTATACCCAATGGAATAGAGATACGTACCCAGCTGATAGGCGCAGCGTCTCACTTCTTCCTCCAGCGCATCGCCAATCTCAGCCGGCACTTGAGATCCGATATACACGGTGCCATCCACGTTTTGCCTTTTTAGCGAAAACATCGTCACACCACCGCCCTCGTCAATACAGAGCTGGTAGTTCAGATCCATCTGCTTATTGTGCCAGCGCTCCACCAGCCAGCCGCCGGATGATGGCGACGAGCCGCCAAAACGCCTCATCACACTCAGCAGCGTGTCCAGCTTGGACAGCTCGTCCAGCATATACATGCCTTGTCCCGAGGCACCGTGCGGCTGCTTGATAATCAGCTTCACAGGTCCATCCGATAAGTCAGCCAGTCTGGCACACTCCCTGCGGATCGCCGATTCGTCTGTACATACAGCGCCTTCGCTGACAGCAAAACCAAGCTTTTGCGCGGTCAGGCGGCTGAATATTTTATCATTCACCTGAGCACTGACCGCGGATGGAGCGCCGATCAACTCCAGCCCGCAAAGCTCCGCAATCGCTTCCTCCTGCGGTGTGACCGCATAGGGGACGAGCCACGCTTTGGCTCCACTGCTGCTGTGGCCTGCATCTGCAACCGTACGCAGTCGTGCCAAAAGCGCCTCATCCGCCAGCACCAGCTCTGAAATCGGCGTTAGCGGATCAGAAGGCTCTGGCACCTCAATACGCGGCAGGCTAAAGCCCAACCGTTGAAGCATGTCCAGAAACGCCTCATCCGGATATTCCCGAAGTACAATGACATCCTGACTTCGACATAGCAGAAGGTTCATTTCCTCCATCCGGTTTACGACCTGCTGTTCATCCCGGTCTACCATGCCCCCCTTGCGGGGGGATGGATGCCATACTTGCTCTGCACCGATATTAAACAGCCAAATCAGGACTCCATGGTCCCGTTCATGCGCAAGCGCTTCCACAAGGTTAATTGTTTTAGTCGTCACGACTTATCATCATCCCTCTCTCTTCCATCCAGTAACAAACAACATTCATAGAAAGCTAAATGTATTTCAGAGAGCCTGCCCCGTGCAGATACAATACGCTGCATTTGGAGCACACCGGAGTCAATCCTTCATGATTAATCTTTTGACGGGTTTTCTCATACGCTTCCGAGTTCCATATCTCCTTCAGACTGTGCTCACGCATGCTTCCAATCGTGAACTCACTGAAAAATTTGCAAGGCATGACCTTCCCGTCTGGTAAAATATCTGTTCTGGAGGTGAGCGCCAAACAATGATTGGAACAACGGCTGACCATTTCCTCACCATGTATAAATTTATCAATTTCCTCATAATCCAAACCGGGCTGATAGCGCACGCGAATGTTCCATACTCGCTCATTGATCCGCTGTAGTTCCTGCATCAGAGGATCGATGTTATCCGGGTTGATTTTATATTTGAAAGCATGCCAGCTACTAATATTTTTTTCTTCGAGTTGTCGGAGCCAAGAAAAATTACGTGTAAAATATTCATCCATTTTGAGGGAGGTTTCTTTGGAAATGTACCAGGGGAACGTCAGCAGCACCAGATCCAGCCTTTTGTCCTCCAGCATTTGCAGAAATTCGTACATCCGTCCGATCATGTTATCGTTAATGACCGCATGGACAGTTACCCGTCCCTTGTACAATCCCTGGTCGCGCAGTTCAATCAGCTTATCCATCTGCCGCATTGTTTTTTGAAAGGTGCCTTTACCGCGAATTAGGTCGTGTTCTCTTTCAAAACCTTCAATCGCTATTAATAACTCCAGATTTTCGGACAAATCCAAAATCCGGTCCAAATATTTATCAATAAGTAATCCATTTGTACAAAAGGTCATTTCGCGCCGATCTTCCGCCAGCACGTCCAAAATTTCATCAAAACGCCGATGAAACATTGGTTCGCCGCCCCACATGTACAGTCTGGACTTGGCTTCCTTGGTTTCGCTCAAAATTTGCTGGAGCATGTCTGGAGCAAGATCCATGTTTTGTTCTTCTTTATCCATTTGGTGATGGTAGCCTTCCTCGTTCCATTCAAAGCAGTGCGTACATCTCAGGTTGCAGCGGTTAGTCAGCTTAATGCCGATCGTCTGGGGCATGTCCGTTTTGAAAGCAGGGTCCTGTGTGGCGTTACGGTAAGATACAGAAGCGTTTTTCAGGTTACGCTTGATGAGCTTGAACGCTTTCTCATCAATCAGCACATTGCTTTTGGGCTGCATGCTAACACCTCGTTTAATGGATTTTCAGGCACATGTACCTAGCTGTACGTCAGACCGTCTCCATTCCCTCCAGATGCGGCGCTTGTTCCGCATCGCTGATCCCCTGAATGTAGCTGCAAAACGCATCTACCGAGCTCAAATGCTCCAACTCAAAGGAATCAAAATCAATCTCCACATCAAATGCATCCTCCACTTGCAGCATGAAATGGACCAACTGCAACGAATCCAGTCCCGCATCATGAATAATGTCCGAATGTCCATCCAGCTTTGCGACCAGTTCAGGATCTTCCTTGACTGCGCTGATCATTTCAATCACTTGGCTCTGCATAGCAAACTCCTCCTTGTGAATGAGATTCTGTTCGTTCCACCCATCGATGCCCTCTGCAAAGAAAGCTCCTAGAAAAATTCCTTCACTGGAACTTTATTCAATTATACTCCTCCAATGAAGAGACAAGTCAATAGGTTGTTTTGTAAGTAAAACTCGCAATATGTAAATTAATGTATGATAACTTCTACAATTTTCGCTGGCTATTTTTTCGCAAAATTTAATAAAAATTCTTCTCACATCTCTTGCATGAGCGACAGAATTATTTTACAATACACGTGAAAATGTTTTTCTTAATATCATTCTTATAAACGATATTTATTTTCACAAAAATACTCTACAGCCAAAGGAGCACAGCTCATGTCCCCCATTCTTCATACATTAGCCCAAAGACTGGAGCTGCTTCCCGTACAGGAGCGCAAGCTGACGGAATCCATCCTGCAATCCCCGGAAGATGTGTTACATCTGGGTATTCGGGAGCTGTCAGAGCGTTGTGGTGTGAGTGCAGCGACCGTTACGCGGTTTTGCAAATCACTACATTTTAAAGGCTATCCCGATTTCAAAATGAAGCTGGCCGCCGAGTTGTCCCATTCCAACCGTAATGGTGAAGAATCCTATCAGGATATTGTCGCCGGAAATTCACTTTCCCGAATCGTGCAAGCTATTCAGGCGAACCACACCGCATCCATTGCGGACACGACCCGACTGCTGGATTACGACAAGCTGGAGCAGGCTATTGCATGGCTGTCAGCCACGAGCCGCATTGATCTCTATGGGATGGCGACATCGTCGATTGTGGCGCAGGATTTTTACCAGAAGCTCATCCGTATTGGCAAGAACAGCACTGCCTTTGCAGATTCCCATATGCAGATTACCTCTGCCTCCTCGCTCGGAGCGGGAGATGTAGCCTTTGCCGTCTCTTATTCAGGAGAAACCCAGGAGACCATTGCGGCTCTACGCTGCGCCAAGGAACAAGGGGCCAAGACACTATCCCTGACCTCCTTCGGAAACAACACGCTGGCAGGCCTTGCGGATATTGCGCTATTTTCCTCCTCATTGGAGGAAGGAATGCGACGTGGGGATATGGCCTCCCGCATCGCCCAGCTTCATATCATAGATATTCTGTTTACAGGTATGGTGAGCGCGGATTTTGACAAATATATTCCGAGATTGGAAGGTTCATATCAACAAGTGAGCAAGCTCAAAAAACAACCGGGAGGTCACTAAGATGAACATACGCATTTTGAACAGCCGTGAAGACCTGAACGCTACTGCCGCCGCTGTGATCGCTAGCTTGCTGCAATCCAAACCACAGGCCATGCTTGGCCTGGCCACCGGTAGTACGCCGATTGGCATTTACCGACATCTTGCAGATATGTACCGCAAGGGACAGGTCAGTTTTGCACGCGCCTATTCCGTGAATCTTGATGAGTATGTTGGTCTTCCCCCAGAACATCCGCAGAGCTATCGAAGCTTTATGAATGAGCACTTGTTCCAACATATTGATATTCCGATACCCCACACACGTGTCCCTGACGGGAATGCACTGGATCTGGCAGCAGAATGTGCAGCGCACGAGCAGGCTATTCTGGATCATGGCCCCGTGGATCTGCAATTGCTTGGCATTGGTCATAATGGACATATCGGCTTTAACGAACCTGGTCACAGCTTGGCTGGAGCTACACATGTTGTAGATTTAAAAGAAAGTACGCGTTCGGCGAATGCTCGATTTTTTGGCGAAATAGATGCTGTACCCAGGCAAGCAGTTACGATGGGAGTAGGCACGATTCTTAAGGCGAAGCAAATTATACTGGTGGCTTTTGGTGCGGATAAGGCTGACATTATAAAGCAGGCTTTAACTGGACCCGTCACGACAGCGTGTCCGGCTTCCCTGCTGCAATGCCATCCCAACGTACTTATTTTATTAGATCAGGAGGCAGGAGAATGGTTCAATTGAAGTCAGATGAAATGAGTGGTACCGTACCCCAGCTACTGTATGGGCAAGTTGTCGTTGGGAATGACATCATTGAAAAAGGGGTTGTCGTCATTGAGGGGCAATCCATTGTATACGCTGGTTCAGAAGCGAATTTGCCCGCCGATTGGACAGCGTTAGTCTTCGCAAATCAGGAAGAAATCGCAGCGAAAACCGCCAAAATTGTGCGTTTGGAAGGAGGCTATCTGCTGCCAGGCTTTATTGATATTCATGTTCACGGCGGGGACGGTGAGGACTTTATGGACTCCGATCCGAGGGTGCTGGATACGATCACCTCCTTTCACTGTTCACAAGGTACGACAGCTATGCTGGCTACCACGATGACCGCGCCCAAGGAACAGATTGACCGGGTATTGAGTGAAGTTCACGCATACATGGCACTACCTATGCCCTATGCTCAGTTGGAGGGCGTACATTTGGAAGGACCGTTCATCAGTCCGAAGTGGCCGGGAGCGCAAAACCCGGAACATATCGTGCCACCGAATCTCTCATGGGTAGCAGAATGGGAGCAGCGCTACCCGGGCCTTGTTCGCCAGCTCACGCTTGCGCCCGAACGGGAAGGAGCGCTGGAACTGATTGCATGGCTGCGCAGCCATGGCATTACCGCAGCTCTCGGTCATACGGATGCTACGTATGAAGAGGTTGAACAGGCAGCGACGGCAGGGCTGAACCATGCGGTGCATGCGTTTAATGCGATGACTCCGTTGCATCATCGCAAGCCGGGAGCCGCCGGAGCCGTACTTGCTGATCCGCGCATTGAAGCAGAAATCATCGCGGACGGCATTCATGTGCATCCCGCCGCCATTTCCCTGCTCGCTAGGTTAAAACAGGATCATAATCTCATTCTCATCACCGATGCCATGTCTGCTACTGGTCTCGAAGACGGGAAATATACACTCGGCGATTTGCCAGTGATTGTGCAGGGCGATGTAGCACGACTGGAGGATGGCGTCACATTGGCCGGAAGCACACTAACGATGATTGAAGGCTTCCGGTATTTGGTTCAACACGTGGGTATGAGTATTCCTGCGGCATCACAAATGGCCAGCCTGAATCCGGCTCGATCCTTGCACATTGCTGATCGTACAGGTTCGCTTGAAGCAGGTAAACAAGCAGATATCCTGTTACTGGATGGAGACTTAAAGCTGCAAGGCGTATGGATTAAAGGATTGCGCAAATAATTCAGTTATAGTTATCATTCCCCCAAAACTAAAGAGCTATCCACCAGCGTATTCGCTGAGATGGATAGCTCTTTCTTTGGCATTGCACAATTATAGGGTTTGAATTAGCGATGATTCATCGGGGCAGGGGTATGATTTTGTGGACGTGTGGGTGCTGTATTATTCATTGGACGGTTTGTATCAGCCGCCGAGGTCGGGAATACACGTTCAATTACATCCATCATACCATTGCTCAAGCCTCTAATCGGATGACCATTTTGCACACTGTGTGTAAAGTCAGTGGCTTGTTTGACAAAGTCCGGGTTAGCGGATACATGTACCTGTTCAATCGAAGGTGCAAATTGCTTCACTTTATTCGCGATACGGCTCTTGACTGCATCACTTGGTTCATATGCAGTTCTTGCTCCCTCGATTGTGGTGTTTCCGTTATCTGTGCGATTGTTGTTGTCCGTTAAGCCACGCAACATACCGTACGATCCTGTACCCATCGTACCAAATAAACCGTCATCACGACGCGCAGGTGTTCCATTCCCGGTAACTCCATTGTCTGTCATTCCAGGCGTTGTAGTATCCGTAGTACGGTTTCCTCTAGTGCCATTAACGCCATTCACACTCGGTACATTCCCGTTACGTCCAGTACTGTTTGCACTTGGAGTACCGTCAATACTTGGAGCACCGACACCTGTTCCGTTGGCTTGGTCTTTCAAGGAAACGGCTACATAGGCATGTCGTTCACCGACCAGCACTGTCGCAGACTTTACATCCGGCATCTCGGATATACGTTTGGACAAATTGCGATCGACTTGCAGATTACGGACTGGATGTCCGGTTCGGTTGCCATTTTCATTCAATGACATCCCGTCCATACCATTCGACTTAACCCCATAACGATTCACACCATCCATACCATTACGGTTCACACCATCCATACCATTACGGTTCACACCATCCAAGCCATAACGATTCACTCCATCCATATGGTGCGTGCTTTGTGCGTTATAGCGGGTAGCGTTCGTGCGGACGTTATGATTCGCAGTCCCACATCCTGTCAAAGTAGCCATGCTTGCAAGTAAAGCAGCAGAAATCGTCAAACTAATGACCTTCTTAGTTCCTGGCATGAACTCATCCTCCATACATATAAAATGTGTGACGAGATTATCATGCGCCATGGATCATGGGGATATCCTGACTAAAAAATGACTAAAAAAATAAAATTTTAATGTAAATATGAAATACAATTGATGATTTACCACAAGATGGCATGTATAATAAGCTTGAAAAATACTTTATTTTACAAAGGAGGATTTTCAGTTTGAAAAAGATCACTGTTTTAATGCTCATTTTTTTGTTATCAATAACTCTTGTCCCCGTCGGCGCTTTTGCAGGTTCCACTACCCCCCAACCCCCGAAAGATCCCGCTGGAAGCTGGGTAGAAGGCCCATCACCTAATCGCGTTGATCCTACCAAGCCAGCACTTTTGTTCGTACATGGTTTGAACAGTAGTGCTGAAGTCTGGACCAAGAATAATAACGATATGCTTCAGCGTGCACGTGACGCCGGATACCAGACAGCCACCATTAATCTGTACGATACAAATGGCACCTCCCAAGATATGTGGGACAATGGTAAGCTTCTGGCCGACAAAATTAAGGTCATCAGTAATCACTTTGGAAAAAAACTTATCGTTATCGCCCACAGCAAAGGTGGAGTGGATACTCAAACCGCTCTCGTATATAACGGAGCCGCTCCCTATGTACAACGTGTCATCACCCTCAGCAGTCCTCATCATGGCTCACAACTTGCAGATCTCGCCTACAGTAGCTGGGCCGGATGGCTGGCAGATATCGTCGGCTCACAAAATCCTGGTACCTCCACTTTACAAACATCTTATATGAAGTATTTCCGATCCAAGACCGATGCACTCAGTAATGCGACTACAATTCCATTCTTCACGTTTGCTGGTGATAACTGGTCTGGCGGCACTGCTTCCTACATAATGGGCGGACTTTACCTCTCATCCTTTGGTAAGAATGATGGAGTGGTCACAGTCGACAACGCTAAGCTTCCCGGCGGACGTGTAGTTAAAGTCGGATCTTGGGATCATGCCAAGGTTCGTACCGGCTCCTACGTTTTCTCCCTGATCCAACCCTACCTCCAAGCAAACACTCCAGCATTGAATCAGGAAACTGAAGCACTTTCAGCATCTTCCCTGACTGCTTCTGCTGTACAAGCCACCTATAGCGAGATCGACAATTCATACTTTATTCGAGGCGGCGATTATAATGGACAAGCCTCAGAAACCCTCACTGTTGAAAATGGTGTCAAATCCATTGATCTGGACTGGATCAGCGATAAACGTGTGAGTCAGCTGGAACTAACCAAGCCTGACGGTACTAGTGAAATTATTAATCTGAAAGCAGGCTATGATGACGATATTTTTGCTGGTGCCTGGCATCATAACGCCGTCATTCAAAATCCAAAACCGGGCACCTATAAACTGAACGTCACAGTTCCTGATCAAGGAGCGTATCTCCTGATTGCACGTTACCAGGCTGTTCAAGTTCCTGAACTGAAATACAATCTGAATGCAGTGGGTCCGAAGCTAAACCTGAAAACACAGGATTCCCCGGACAGCGTGACACAAGTCACCTACCAAGTTCAATATTATGGTGATCCGCAGCAAGGAGTCACTTCTGCACCTAAAGGTTTGACGGCACAGCAAAAAACGGTTAAACCTAACGGGCAAATTGAGCTATCCAAAGCGGACAAGCCCGGCATCTATTCTGTAACCTATGAAATTAGCGGCACCACAGAGGCAGGTTATCCGTACCGCCGTACAGCTGTTCAATCCATTTATATTGATGCAGACGGCAACAAGTATGCCGACTAAATAAATCTACAGCCTAAAAAGCCTGCGAATTCCTATTAAGTTGGGGCATTTGCAGGCTTTTTTTCATTGTGTTCAATCTGTTGTCTGATTCCTCAGCTTATGAAGCCAATAGTAGCGGTGTAAATCCATAATAAAATGAAAAAGAACAAATGCCAGCATGGAGTATACACTGATCAATACTGTGGCAACTAATTGTTGTGTAGCAAATCCGAGGGAAACATTCGCTATCAGATAACCAGCCCCAGTAAATGTGGTGATCGTCACTACAGGCGCTCTCTTGTTTTTTTTCTTAACTTTTGGTTTCTTCTTATGTTTTGAAGGATCTTTGAATTTCGCCAAATTATATTTTATAAAGTAATACAAAGCGACTCCATAAAGGGCAAAAGAACCTATAAAATACCATGAAGTATCCAGACCCAACATGCCATAAGCAAACTTTTGTGTCATGATCATGAAGCCCATAGAACAAATTAAACCAAATACACCACGGAATAAAATGTAATTCAATTGCAATTTGCGTGGCATGATGACCAGTACTAGAGCCCAAATGTTTATCAAAACAATCGGTGGCAACAGTACATACACGTAAACTGCAATGTATGGATTTCCCACTAAGGGGATAACCAGAAACAGATCTAACAGTAATAAAACAAGAATGATGACATTGGAACGAATACTGTTGACTGGGTACATCTTCATACTTTTCTCAAAAGAAGCCCTGTTATCAATCATAAACTTATAAGCCCTCCGTTAAATAAGTAAACCTACGGATAAGGATAGCCAAGGCTATATCCATTGTCCACTTTTCACTGTCTTTAACTCTTGTCGCAGTTCTTCTATAAAATCAGTCACAATGCTTTGGACAGCATCTTCACGGGACATACGAATATATCGACTGGTCTTTTGAATGTCTTCCTCGAACAATTGAAGTATCCTATACATGGCCTCCTGATCTCCACTTTGTACTAATTTTAGCAATTGGACGAACTCAGCATCCGAAATAACTCTTTCAGCATTTTCTTTTTCCATTTATTCACCGCCTGTTGGGATAGCTTTAACTCTTTTGCAATCTGTGCTTCGGTTTTATCTAGTATGTAAAGGTCAAAGATGATCATTTTTCCGATCTCAGAAGATAGAGAGTTGATAAGCTGTAATGTGTACATATGAGAGTTTGAAGATTCTGTAAAAGATGGGGCACTGACGGATTCGTTCTTTTCCATTACAAATTCATGATTGGTTTGTACCCGAGCACGATACTGGATTCTCCAGGCAATGCGGTACAGCTTCTTTCGATATTGTTCTACCAATGTTAGCTGAGACTGATCCATTGTAAATCACCCTTTCTCTTTGGATTTGACTTTTTCTAATCCTCATACTATAGGGTAATTTCCAAACCTATTTTACAACCAAAAACAGAACATTTGTTCTTATTTATTATACTATTTTTACAATCGGTTGTATATGGTTCGTTTAATTTACCTTCCTTTATATATGGCTAAAAAGGAGGGAATACATTGCAAATGGATGATGCTCTTTCTCTGGTTACCAACGTAGGCTTTCCGGCTGGACTTTGTTTTATTTTGTTGCGGCACATCCTGCACACGATGGAGGAAAAGCTGGATAAGCTGGACGTCTCACTTCATGAGCTGATTCAAGTAATCCAAGATTTAAACGACACTAACAACTCTTCTTCCAAAAGCAGCAAACCTGACGAATAACAAACACAAAGAAGCTCCAGACGACGATCATCCGCCGTTGGAGCCTCTTTGTGCAGCTAATTTAATTACTAATGGTTATTTTCCAGCCTGAGCTTGGTCGTGGGCATTCTGTTCAGTACGGTTCACGTCAGATACTGACAGACCATAAGCCCAGTTACTTTGTGGCGGTACAACCCATACGGTATCTGGATCATCTTTAAGCGTCCAGCCCTGATAGACCAGCTGGGAATCATCCTTACCCAGCGATACACTTAGCGTAAAGCGGTGGACAGGCTTGCTCAGCTCAGAGGCTTTGCGCAAGGCCTGACTGCTGGCCAGGTTTTTGATCTGCTGCGAGAGGGAAGTCGCCGTGTCGCTGGCTACTGACTTTCCGTTCAGCGTCCAAGATGTGGAGGCACTGTCTCCGGTCCCGCTGTTACCGGAGGATTTGAGCATCCATGAAGCATTTTGGCCTTCCCACTCTATTCCGCTCAGCTTGGTATCGTCCCAATCGAACGGCGTTGTATCTATAAAATCTTCAGCACCCAGCAATAACCCTGAAAGAGTATCTATAGGTACAGAAGCTATCTCTTTTTTGTCTGATAATACATAAACAGCATCTCCGGAAGGCAACGTTTCACCGAAAGCAAAGGTACGAACGTCACCCCGCTTGGTCTTAATCTCAATCTGATCATGGGTAGCGGAGATCCCATATTTGGCTACGTCTGTAGGGGAAGATTCCACCACTTCACCCAACTTTACATTTTGAATCGCCGCTAGCCAATGGTCTATTGTATATTGGTTTAGCGGGTAAGTCCGTGGCTTGCTCATACTCCATTGGCCATCATGTTGTTCAAGTTCCACCGACTTGCCGTCCTTTCCAGTGATTGCGAAAGACGTAATATTCTCTTGCGTAAGCTGAATCAGCTGACGAGCAGCCGGCGCTTGTTCATGAAAAAAGTTTTGGCTCTTTGCATAGATTATACCCGCTCCCAATACAACTAACAGCAGCACTGTGGGTATCCATTTTCTCATGCTCTTCTTCGCCTCCACCATAATAAGATTCCGATGACCGCGAACAGCAACGGCAATCCGATGACAGATATGGTCAATATCGTTTTCGCTTGTGCAGGAGTCAAGTAAGCTACCTTATAATCCTGCTCCTGACGAGGACGAATAGTGAGCCCATCAGAATGCTCCTGCACATAATTCAGACTGTTCAGCACAAAGTCTCGATTGCCTCCTGTGCCGATCTCAGTGTCGCTTAAGAGGGCAGACGTTCCGAGAATAACGGCTTTGGGCTTGCCGTCTTTCCCTTCTACCGCATAACCGAGATCCAGCGGCCCCTGCGGGTCCTTGTCATCCTTCTGTGTTTCGTTGTTCAGCAGACCTTGGATATTCGTTTCACCATAGCTAGCTCCAGAAGATTTCATCAAAAGCGTCGTCTTCCAATCCTTCTGCTCTCCTGCCTGCAAAGCAATAGACAATGAAAGAACAGGGTACAGATTGGAAGCCGCCAACTTATCGGTGATCGCATGACTGCCGAAGGTAGGAACCGTCCATAGCGGTCCAAGTGTATTCGTCTGTTCTTGATCCACCACGATGGCATGAGTGTCCTTCACTCCATAATCAGCCGCTAATGCATCAAGGTTTTTCCAATCGGACCCCATGTTCGGGTGAAAGCCTAGTGCCATAAAAAGCTTTCCGCCACCATTCAGATACGTACGAATACTCTTCAGTTCTGTTGCACTGATATCACGTTCTGGTCCAACAATAGCCAATACAGACGCATCTTTGGGTACACTACCCGCCTGATTGAGCTGAACTTCCTCTGTTTTCACATTATCTTGTGACAGTGAGCTACTTAATTCAGTCATTTGGGACAATGGGATTTCCTCATGTCCAGTTAGAAAGGCCACTTTTCCTTGACGGGTAGATGATAATCCCAACAATCCACTCGTCAGCTTTTCTTCCCCCGTAAATTGGTATGCCCCTTCACCACTCCCCTGAGCTTGCGTAAATAGACTCCCAATATCTATAACCCGTTTCTTCTCCCCCTGCACCAACACAATAGACGCTGCAGTAACACCATATTGCTTGGCCAGTATCGGTTCCTGATTCAGATCGTATTGCTCGACCTTGAGCTTGCTGTTACGCTTGGCGTATTCATTCAGCATATCCGTAACATCCCGGTTCAGCTTCTGATTTTGCGAGGTGGATACGGTAAAGGCAATCAATCGTACGTCTTCCTTTACATCCTGGATGGTCGTCAACGTTTGGTCAGACAGCGTATACTGCTTCCCTGCCGTCAGATCCAGTTGAAAGCCACCCAGCGAACGCAGAAATAACGTCAATAAAATAAAAATCCCTACAGCAGCAATCGATAGTACCACACTATTGGTATGACCCAGCCATTTTTTCATATTCATTACCTCCACCGTTTCCGTTCAACCACTTGGATGCTGAATAGCAAAAAGAGTACCGCCACCGTCACGTAGTACATCACATCGGCTCCATTCAGCAATCCTTTGGTGAAACTGTCAAACCGTGCGGTTAGTGAAAAAGGTTCCAGCCATTGCTGTACCGCCGCAGATGCACCCGTCTGTCCACCAAACGAATCCAGCATCCAGAACACAAGTAAAATAATAAAACTGACGACCGCTGACATCATCTGATGCTGTGAAAGCGTCGAAGCGAATAAGCCGATCGCCATCATGGCTGCGCCAAGCATAAACAGACCGATCACAGATGTTAATACCAGCGTCCAATCCAGCGACCCATAAAAGGACATCACGACCGGATACGCTAGACTGCACAGCACTAATATGAGCAACATGCCCAACGACGCTAAAAATTTACCCACGATCATTTCCGTCACACTCACAGGTGAGGTAAGCAGCAGTTCATCCGTACCTTGCCTGAATTCCTCCGCAACCAGCCTCATCGTGAGCAATGGGACGACGAACACCAGCATGGACAAGGTGTCACCGAGTACCAGCCGATAGTCCAGAATGCTTGGCTGATACATAACAAAATTGGTATAAAAAAGTAACCCCGTCAGCAGCATGTACACTGCAAGCGCAAAATAGGTCGTTGGTGTCCACAGATAGGCTTGCAGCTCTTTTTGACAAACCGCGAACAAACGCCTCATGACCGATTACCTCCTGTATCCTTATCTTCTTCGGCCTTATCGTCCCCGGACGCAGCATCTCCATGCTCCACCGTGATAGCCGTAGGGGCTGCATTCTTCGAGGAATGTAGGTCTTGTACTGCTGGATCGTCGACCTGACCTTCTTCCGTCTCGCGTGTCGTTAACTGCTGGAAGATATTTTCCAAGCTAAGGCTTTCTTTTTTCATCTCCAAAATCGGAAGCTTCGCATCAGACAGCACATAAAATAGTTCTTCGCGAAAATCCTCACCGGAGGCTCCTGTGAGTAGCAATCCAGTCATATCTGACTCTGCGGCACTTAGCTCCGTGTTCGCTGAAGGCAGCGTGGTCGCCATAGATTCAACCTCTACTTTTCCCCAAGTACGAAGGACATCCATCACCTGCTCACGCTTGCCTTTAACCTCTACCTTCACCTTGAATCCATCTTCCATCGAACCGCCGAGCGTGTCAGGGCGCCCATCCATGACCAGTTTCCCTTCATGAATGATGAGAACACGATTGCATAACGCATCCACCTCAGGCAATATATGTGTGCTAAGCAATACCGTATGATTTTCGCCAATCTCCTGAATGAGCTGACGAATCTCCAAAATCTGATTGGGGTCCAAACCCGAGGTCGGTTCATCGAGCACCAGTAAATCCGGGTTATGAATAATCGCACCTGCCAGTCCCAAGCGCTGTTTATACCCTTTGGACAAACTGCGGACTAATTGTTTTTCCCGCCCATTCAGTCCTAGCCTGGAAATCATCTCCGAAATACGCAGCTTCTGCTCTCTCGCAGGCACGTCACGAATACTAGCTACAAACTTTAAATAGGATCTTACGGACATATCCTCATACAAAGGGGGCGTCTCCGGCAGATAACCGATTTTGGAACGAGCTTGTCTGCCCTTATCCTGAATCGGGATACCATCAATCGTAATCACTCCCTCGTTGGGTTGAAGATACCCTGTAATCATGCGCATGGTTGTCGTTTTACCCGCACCATTCGGCCCCAGGAAACCAACAATTTCACCGCGCTGCATTTCAAAATCCAGCTTATGTACACCCCGGTTGCCTTCATACCACTTGCTTACCTGCTGCACTTTGAGCACATGTTCCACCCTTTCCTTTATCGTAATCTTCTCCCTGCTGCTCCCCTACTTCCCTCCCCCCAAAATGTTGCATGGGAAGCAGGTAGCAGCAAAGCGGGGGATTTGGAGCTGGAGAAGCGCCAGCGTTCGCCTTTGCCTTGGGATTTTCACCTTTATATGTCTTATTTGATCATAGAAAAATCCCACGGCAACAGCGATCGGAAGCCCAAAGCCTTCGCGAAGCGGTCTCCTCCCTGCTGTTCCCCTCCCCCAAAATGTTGCATGGGAAGCAGGTAGCAGCGAAGCGAAGGATTTGAAGCTGGAGAAGCGCTAGCGTTCGCCTTTGCTGTAGGATTCTTACCTTTATATGTCTTATCTAATCAAAGAAGAATCCTACTGCAACAGCGATCGGAAGCTCAAAGCCTTCGCGGAGCGGTCTCCTCGCACTTCATGCTACACTTTTAAATTCTAATGATACCCCCCCACATATAACTCCAGCTTAACGTCACTTAAATAGAAGCTTAAAATAATGTGTCTAAAATGTGAACATGGAAATGCGCATCTGCCCTCGTAAACTTGTACGGTTCGCCACGGCGTGGATTCGCATCTACTATCATTACAACGTGTGAAGGGAGTGTATAAAAAACGATGACCGTACTATTTACCAATCTAGTTAATAACGGCGACTTCGAGACTGGATCTACCCTTTTTTGGAACGCTGCAAATGTGACCGTCACTAACTTATCCGTAAAAAAGACAAACTTTTATAGTGCGATCCTGACAGGAGGCGCAGTAGATGCATCTCTTTCCCAGGTCGTTTTTGCTGCACCAGGCGAAAGCTATACATTAAGCCTCTCAGCTGCAAAAATAGGAAGCCTGTCCAGTCCTCAAGTTAACATTTTTCTGTATTACTATGACGCAACCTTTAGCTTCCTTAGCACGGGGCTGACTACCTATTTGAGCGCAGGCACATTGCCAGACGCTGTGAACGGAACATGGCAAAGCCTGTATGAAGTAACAGCTCCTGTTCCAGCCAACGCAGCCTTTGCCTTTTTGGTTATTAGTAAAAATGCCTTGGCTAACACTGCTGATGTAGCCATTGATTCTATTGCTCTTGTTAAAGCAAGTGCAGCTGGAGCTGTGGGCCCAGCCGGACCTGCCGGGCCTACGGGTGCTACAGGGCCTGCGGGTGCCACAGGCGCTACAGGCGTTAGCGGACCTGTCGGACCTACGGGTGCCACGGGTGACACTGGTGTTACCGGACCTGTTGGGCCTACGGGTGCCACGGGTGACACTGGTGTTACCGGACCTGTTGGGCCTACGGGCGCCACGGGCGACACCGGTGTTACCGGACCTGTTGGGCCTACGGGCGCCACGGGCGACACCGGTGTTACCGGACCTGTTGGGCCTACGGGTGCCACGGGCGATACAGGTGCTACTGGACCTGTCGGACCTACAGGCGCCACGGGTGATACAGGTGCTACTGGACCTGTCGGACCTACAGGGGCCACGGGTGACACTGGTGTTACCGGACCTGTCGGGCCTACGGGTGCCACGGGTGATACAGGTGCTACTGGACCTGTCGGACCTACAGGCGCCACGGGTGACACAGGTGTTACCGGACCTGTCGGGTCTACGGGTGCCACTGGCTTTACCGGACCTGCTGGACCTATCGGGCCTGTCGGACCTATTGGCGACACAGGCGCTACGGGACCCGCTGGACCAACAGGGCCGACTGGACCTACCGGACCGTTTGGCCTTGGATTTACTGGCCCGATTGGACCAACAGGAGACACTGGTCCACAAGGACCGATTGGACCTACCGGACCTACGGGGCCGACTGGACCTACAGGGCCTACCGGACTCTAACGTTCTTTTTTCTACCACATTATATTTAAGCGACGTACCATACCTTATCGACAAAGCCGCACAGCCCGTTTAGGCTTTGTCATCCTTGCCCTGCCGCGATTGCGGCAGGGCTTCTATAATCAGACCTCTTGATAAATAAAGCTTTATGTTCGACCTGAATCCTTAGAAGGTTCCCAAAGGAGTGGTACTCAATTGATCAGTATCAGCCTGTGCATGATCGTCAAAAATGACCAAAATACTATTGGCAGTTGCCTGGAATCGATCCATCCTATTGTGGATGAAATCAACATCGTGGACACGGGTTCACAGGATCAGACCATTGACATATGTCGCAACTTTACAGATCGAATTTTTCCATTTGAATGGGTAGATCATTTTGCCCTTGCACGTAACTATTCGTTTGAACAAGCTACGCAGGAATACATTCTCTGGCTGGATGCCGATGATATTTTGAAGGAACAGGACGCCGTCAAGCTGCTTGAGCTGAAGCAAACCCTTGATTCCTCAGCCACACCAATCGTGGATTCCGTGTCTATGAATTATCACTATGCCTTTGATGATCATGGCAATGTCACCCTACATTTTCGACGAAACCGCTTAGTTAGAAGGTCAGCCGGGTTCCGTTGGCACGGAGCCGTGCATGAGTACCTCGCCGTAAACGGGAATATTCAACATGCCGATATCGCCATAACTCACACTAGAACACACACGGTCTCTCCAGGACGAAACCTGCGAATCTATGAGAAATTGCTCGCCCAAGGTCATGCCTTCTCTCCTCGTGACCTCTACTATTACGCTAACGAGTTAAGAGACAATAAAAGATATGAGCAGGCTGTGCAGGTTTACCAGGATTTTCTGTATACTGGACAATGCTGGGCAGAGGACGCGATTAGTGCATGTAGCAAAATGGCTGATTGTCTACAACAGCTTGGCAAGCTGGAGCAAAGCATTACGGCGGCTCTCCATAGTTTGACCTTCGATACGCCCAGGGCTGATCTGTGCTGTCGGATGGGTCATTATTTTTTGCATAAAAATGAGATCTCCAAAGCTATTTACTGGTACGACATGGCTACCACTCTGAATCCTCCCGACACGATGGGCCCGGTACAAGACGCGTACCAAACGTGGTTTCCTCATATCCAGCTATGCATTTGCCATTTTCGGATGAAGGATTACACACGTGCGAATTGGCACAACGAGCAAGCTGCCATTTACATTCCCAACGACCCGTACGTCCTGCATAATCGACAGTTCTTCAGCTCAATCCTGAATCCTCCCCAATAAAAATGTCCCCCACACTCACCCCTTAATCTTTGAGTAAGTCAAAGGAGGAGCAAGCGGAATGCAACAATCGAATCGGTACAAAATAGCTGTCTATGCCATTAGCAAAAATGAAGCCCGATTCGCCAAACGCTGGATGCACACCATGCGTGAAGCCGATGTTGTCATTGTAGCGGACACCGGCTCTACAGACGATACTGTTTCCCTGCTACACGAAGCGGGTGCAGAGGTGCATCGTATAGAGGTAACTCCTTGGCGTTTTGACAAAGCTCGCAATGAGTCCCTACGGCTGGTCCCTGATGATATAGATATTTGTGTCTGTACGGATCTGGACGAAGTCTGGGAGGAGGGTTGGCGGTCGCGGCTGGAACGCTACTGGAAGGAAGGAACTACCCGGATGCTATATGCCTTTACACATGGACAGCCTGGGCAAGATACCGTTTATACATGGTTCTGGAAAGAAAAAATACACACTCGTCACGGGTACCGCTGGGTACGCCCAGTTCACGAGGTGCTTGAATATATCGGAGAGGGTAAAGAACGCAACATCCGATCAGACCAGCTCCGCTTGTATCATGATCCCGATCCGCACAAGTCCCGCAGCCAATACCTTCCACTGCTGGAGCAGTCTGTGCGCGAGTTTCCCGAGGATGACCGCAACATGCATTACTTGGGGCGGGAATATATGTATCATGGCCGTTGGGACGAGTGCATTGCTACGCTGCAACAACATCTTGCCATGCCGCAGGCACGCTGGGCAGATGAACGCAGTGCTTCGATGCGCTTTATTTCTAGAGCCTATAAAGCAAGTGAACAATGGCAAGAGGCAACACGTTGGTTATACCGGGCTATTGCGGAAGCACCGTATTTACGTGAACCTTACACGGAAATGGCTCAGCTGGCCTATCATACGCGGAACTGGCCCGCCGTCTATCATATGGTTGAAGAAGCGCTGCAAATTTCTACACGACCGGATACGTACATGCAAGAGGATTTTTGCTGGGACGCCACGCTGTATGATCTTGGTGCCCTCGCTTGCTACGAGTTAGGCCTTTTACACAAAGCATGTGAATTTGCGAAAGAAGCAACAGAACGCTCCCCGGAAGATTCTCGCCTCAGTCATAATTATGCGCTAATTCAATCCAGGCTTCCATAGAAACCCACACCCCGTCCTGTTGGTTGAATAACTTGGTATTAAAGCTTGTGGTTGGCAAAGGAGGTTATTGAGATCAAAGTTCTATTTACTTTTTATATACCCAGCGGCGGCGTAGAAACCTTGAACCGCCAGCGTTGTAAAGCGCTCATTCAGGACGGGATCGAATGTCATCTTCTCTATTATCAGCAGGGTACAGGGATGCAAAACCTGCACGGCGATATTCCAGTGTTCACGACTTCCTCTGAAGAAGAAATTCGAAAGCTAGTGGAGACTCATCGCTACGATGCAATTATCGTCTCTTCGGACTACCCTATGCTCCCCAGATTGCGAATGTTGGGCTATCAGGGGATATTGATCTATGAATCGCAGGGCTTTGGCCCTCACGAAGAAGCGGCTTGGGTTGTTGCAGATGCAGTTCCGTATCTTCAAAATTACGCCGATGCAGTGCTCCTACCAGATACGACTCATTTAGTGAATCTTTTCTCCACCATGTGTCCATGGCTTAATCGCTATGTGTTTCCAAACGTGCTGGATACCAGCGTATTTAATTATGTACCTAACACTCCTCCAACTAATCCGGTTATTGCCTGGGTTGGACGGCTAGAGCCCAACAAGAACTGGAGGCATTTTGTCGATATTTCTTACTGGATGCTGCAAAACCGTGCGGATCTTCGAATCTGGATGTTTTATGATGAAACATTGTCACAGCCGGAGGATAAAATACAATTCGAAAAAATGCTTACTCAGCTTGGCATGTCCTCCATTATCGAGCGTTTTAAAAGCGTACCTCATGCCAATATGCCCCTGTATTACTCCATGATTGGCGACTCAGGCGGCTACTTGCTATCGACCTCATTGGTGGAGGGATTCGGCTATGCAGTTGCTGAGGCGATGGCCTGTCGTTGCCCGGTATTAAGCTCTGATTCAGACGGAGTACGAGCATTCATTGACCACAACGAAACCGGTAAATTTTATCAGCAGGGGGACATCTTGCAGGCGATACTGCAAGGACTAGACCTGATGAACAACGTACCTCAACGCGAATCTATCCGCAAGAAAGGACTGGCGCGAATCGTTAACCTGTTGGCACCGGATAAATATGTGCGTTCCTTCAGACAGATGATGAACACGCTAGGTGTGAGGTAATTAAAAAAAAAGCTGACGACAACCCTTTTTATATACGGGGCATCGTCAGCTTTATCTTGCCTTTTTTATTATTGAATATTGGAATTGGAATCTATCTAATCTTTAGTAAGCGGTCTCCTGCATGAATATCCTTGGAATCTTCAACTAAAATATCCGTGTACACGGCTGTATTGGTTACAATGACGGATGTGGTAATATCATATCCGTCATCCTCTATAGCTTTGGGATCGAATTCAATCAGCTTGTCCCCTTTTTGAATCGTATCTCCTTCAGACACAAAGGAAGTGAAATGTTTTCCCTTCAAGCTGACCGTATTAATTCCAATGTGAATGAGCAGTTCAACTCCATCCTCAGAGATCAGTCCAATCGCATGTTTTGTTTTGAAAACGGTAACAACAGTTCCGTTAAAAGGTGCGTAAGCTACTCCTTCTCGGGGGATAATTGCGGCTCCCTGACCCATCGCACCACTGGAGAAAGCTTCATCTTTCACTGTGGTTAAAGGAATCAATTGACCATGTAGAGGACTGAATATCGTTTTTTCTTCTTCTTTGTTTTCATCTGCAACCTTAATTTCAGACGCAGATTGTGCATTTTTATAACCGATAAGATAGGTCAGAATAAATGCGACTACAAAAGCTACAACCAAAGATATAATAAAGCCGATGAAGCCTGCATCCATGCCTTTTGGATTAATGAATAGAGGTATACCAAAAATACCGCCTGAGGCAAATCCATATGCCGTTGAGCCGAGTAAGCCTGCTGCAGCTCCTCCTATACCTCCAGCAATCGAGGCTAAAATAAACGGTTTTTTGGTGGGGAGCGTAACCCCGTAAATAGCTGGTTCAGTAACCCCCATCAAACCCGCAATTGTGGCAGAAGTGGCGATGGGTTTTAATTTAGGGTCCCGTGATTTCAAAGCAATGGCAAAAGCTGCACCTGTTTGGGCAAACGTAGTACAGAACAACATACCGTTAATCGGATCAAACCCGTTCGTAACTACATTATTCAAGAGAATTGGAATAAACGCCCAATGGAGACCAAAGATAATAATAGCCTGCCAGAATCCGGCCAGAACGAGACCAGCTACAGCCGGACTTAACTGGTAAATCCACATAGAGCCTTTGGCTAACCCATCGCTGATAATAGTTGCGATCGGTCCGACAACCAGAAAAACAATCGGTGATATGATGACCAAGGTCAGAAAAGGAACAATGAACATTTTAATGGAAGCAGGTGCAAACTTGCTTATCATTTTTTCGACCTTAGCTGCCAAGAACGCCCCAATAATGATAGGTATAACAGAAGAAGTATAATTAATTAGAACGACAGGTATCGTCAAAAAGGACAGCGCCGTTTTATCCGTAAAGGCCGAAGTAATGGTCGGATACACCAAGGCGGCCCCCAAAACAGCGGACAGGTACGGGTTTCCTCCAAACTTTTTACCTGCTGAAAACCCTAGAATAACCGGAAAGAAATAAAACATAGCGTCCGCTGTCGCATATAAAATTTTATACGTGCCCATCTGATCCGTCATCCAGCCCAGGGATGTGCATAAGGCCAATAGTCCTTTTAGAATCCCCACAGCAGCGAGCACACCCACAACGGGCATGAACACACCTGAAATGACATCGACAAATCGACTGAATAGGCTCGCTTTTTCATTTTTTTGATCGTCTTCAACCATCTGATCTCCATGCTTTACTCCCATTGTATCCAAAAGAGCTTCGTATACTTTGGGAACCTCATTCCCGATGACCACCTGAAATTGGCCACCACTTTCTACAACGGTAATGACACCGTCAATCTGCTTGATCTTTTCTTTATCTGGCAATTGATTATCCTTCAGTTTGAATCTCAATCGAGTGACACAGTGAATGACACTGTTCACATTTTCATTTCCGCCCACGGCTCTCAACACTTCTTTGGCTGTTTTTTTATGATCCATCATGTTCACTCCTTCTTGGATGCGCTTTCTATTTTTCTATTCGTAGTAGCTGGATGTGCAATAACTGCGACAATTACGGCACTGATCCCGCCTGTAAGTTTTCCCACGATCATGGCAATCACCATATTCTTGTCCATTCCAGCTACAAAGCCAAGATGTCCTCCGAGAACGAAAGATCCACTGACAGCAAAGGCAATACTGATCACTTTTCCTCTGGGCTCCATCTCTTTAACTAAAGTGAAGGTAGGAATATTATGAGCAAGACTAGCCACAAGACCCGCAGTAGCCGATGGATCTATGTTTAGCAAACGTCCTGCCCGTTGAAGCGGATTTTTAAATATTTTTGTAATCCAAGCAACCAACGGAAACGCACCAGCCAATACAATAGCAATCGTTCCAACCGTTTGCACACCGACAGACAACGGAGCCATATTGGGAATAATCACAAATCCAGTTAAGGTTTCGACCCCAATCGCTGCCAAACCGACAAGGGATAGAAGCCTAATGCCGTTACCAAACCACTTGAACCATCGGATCGTATACTCCGTAAATAGACGTAAACCCAGCATAATGATTATTGAAAGAAGCATGGGAATGATCAGATTTTTTAAAATCATAATCACGTCAAATCCGGCGATCATTCCCCCTATGAAACAGCCAACGGGAATGGTACTAATACCGATCAAGATACCTTTTGCAAAATATGGATGATCCCCTTTTTCCAAAATGCCGAGGGCAACCGGAATCGTAAATACGAGCGTTGGGCCAAACATGGTCCCTAGAAAAACCCATGAAAACACGCCCGCTTGCTGGCTGTGCGCCATTTCTGCCGCAAGTGCGTATCCCCCCATATCTACCGCCAATATCGTATTAGCAAAGGATGCCGGATCGGCACCCATTGCCACATATAACGGTGAAACAATGGGGATCAACCACGCGGCCAGTACAGGGGCCAAGGAAACAATCCCTATCATGACCAGAGCAAGAGAGCCCATGGTCATAAACCCATTGTTGAAGGCTTGTCCCAAACCCCAGCGATTTCCCAAACATTGATCCAATGCACCCAACACTAAAAAAAGAGCGATAACATACATCACAATATCGTTAATGGACATCCTGTTGCCTCTTAATACACATGAACTTTATGATTTTCTGCGCTGTCATAGGTGTCGAATACAAGCTGAAGGGTCTTGATATTGTCGTGACCACTCGTTTGAAATTCTTTTCCCGTGTTGAGGCAATCTATAAAATGAGCCTGTAGCTTTTTATGGCTTTCCTCATAGTTTAATTCAGTCTTTTCAACCAATACTTTTTCGACTCCCTGATTATTAATGAGACATAATTTACCTGTGTTGTACAGTTTTAGGGTAGCCTCATCGCCTTCAATCACCAGTTGTTCTTTATGATCGGGAAGAACCTGTTCCGACAGCTGCCCATCCAGTTCCCTGCGAGTCGCCCAGCTCATGTCCATAAGACCGAAATAATGTTCATAACCTAACATGATAATGCCCGTGTCTTCTCCTTGTGTGTATGGACTGACCCGCTTGGTTTCCGCATACAAACGCCGAGGTTCACCGAATAAGAAACGCCAAGTATCCAGCCAATGAACTCCCATTTCATAAAACAAAAGCTTGGGCATATCTCTGAAAAATGGCTGCGGCAGCTCTTTTTCCGGAGCAAACCTCGGTGAATAAAAATCGGTATGCGTATAACGTATAACATTCATATTTCCAACGATATTCTCTGCCAGCAATTTTTTTATAATTTGAAAAGGTTCAAGCCAACGCCAATTTTCTGTCACCATAAGTCTGACTCCTGCTGCTTCAGCAATACTTACTATCTGCTCAGCTTCCTCAACAGAACGGGCAAAAGGTTTTTGGCACATAATATGTTTTCCGGCTGCGGCCGCCAGTCGAACCAGTTCCAGATGTGTCTCAGGAGGTGTAATGATGTCCACGACATCAATATCCGCTTCGCTTAGCATCTCCTCCAGGCTGGTATAACAATATTCAGTAGGGACATGGAATTGATCTGCTTTTTCAAAAAGTAAGCCTTTATTTCGATCACAAAATCCTTTGATTTCTGCATCCGAGATAAACTGCCATGCTTTGATATGTTTCTCCGACCAATATCCCGTTCCAATAACGCCGATTTTCCACATGTTGCTTCACTCCATCCACATTCTTCTCTGTTTTTATTTCGTTCCGATGATTACAACATCACTTTCAAAGCTGTGCATGTCTAGCACCGATTGATCCTTTTGGACGGACACGTCGGTTTGAGCAAACCGCTTCCCGGCTAAATCAATCGTTGTAAACTTGTATTCCTGCACGTTGATACTTAGTCGTACCTTTGTGTTAACCGGGACATACAACACAATGGTATTCTCGTTCCCCGCAGCTCTGATTTCCTCTGTCTTGTTTAAAACAATATCCAACGGCTTTACGCCAATCAGGTTGTACATTTCAAACAGATATTTAATAAAGGAATAATCCCATGCGCCCTCAAATTGCAATGCAGTTCTCCAATCATAGGGACTATCGAATCCTTCCCCTTCTACAATGCCGAATTTCTTTCCTTTCTTGTGCCAGCTCCAAATGCCATGCGCTCCGTAGGTAATGCCCGCACCCCCGCCTGCAAGGAGGCTTTGCCATGCCGCTTTTCTGGCATCCAGTGCTGTGTATCTGCCATACACATTGCGGCTGTAACTAATTTGTTCATAACATGGCTCTCCATTAATGACAGGCCGTATATCCGGCTTATAATAGAAATGTTGAGCAATCTCATGGGCTACATGTTGGAACTCGGAATTATGTCCTGATTGATACATATAGAATCCAAGACCCTGGTGTTTCTCAAAGGCTGGAGGAATTTCTCTCAATCTTCCTTGAATATGCAGCGTAGTTAAGCTTGCAGGGCTTAATTGTTGTACAATATCCAGTGCTTTTAAATAATAGGAATTGGCACGTTCGGTCGGAAAATCACTATCCCCGCTAATCAGAAAAATAGGATCAAATGGAGAAAAACGGTTTACCACGTACGTTACATAGGGTTCAACGCATTCAAACGGCATTTTATTACCTTTTTGGAACATCTCAGCCCATGTATCCGGCACATAGTTACACCACAACAGAACCAGTGCTGGAACAAATCCACACTCTGTAGCCATCTTCAACATGATTTCTGCCCGGTCAAAATAAGCTTCGTTTAATGTATGGTAGTCGAAATCCCCATTTTCCATTAATGCAAACGGCTGTAGATTCAGATCCGATTCACTTGCGTCCCATTGTCGGAGTATGTTGATTTGCAACACATTGAAACCTTGCATCTTCCGATAGTCAAGATAATCGCTCCACTCCTCTATCGTCGCGTTGGTAAATACACTCCACACCGTATCTGCCAAATAAAAAAAAGGTTTTTCCTCTTTGGTAAAACTTCTTTGATTTTCAGCCATGTTTAAACTCAAATGAATCACCGTTCCTCTCTTGCTGTATGCGCAAAATTCTCTAAACAAAACTAAATAAAAAACTAAACTTATGTGTTTTTTACGTGAAATAAACTAAATTAGAGCGCTTTACACTTGAATATTAACATTATAAATTATAAAAGGTCAACAAATTTTTACTTTTAGTTATTTAGTTTAGTTTAGTTTATAAGCTAAACTTTCTTGCTGAGTAATGATATAATTTATGTAGTTTAGTTCAATAGGGGGTTCCACATTGAAAATTGATGATATTGCAAGGCTTGCAGGTGTTTCTAAATCTGCTGTTTCTCTTGCTTTTAATAACAAACCCGGAGTCAGTGAAGAAACCAAGGAGCACATTCTAAAAATAGCCCAAGAGCATGGATATAAACCACGCACCATGAAGACAAACAAGGAAGCCATTAAAAATCATCATGTGATTCGTTTTGTGGCCTGTAAAAATACAGACATCGTAACAGAGCACTATGATTCACTTCCATTTTTTAACGAATTAATTCATCATATTACCAATCAGGTGAGAGAACATGGAAACACCTTGATTTTTTCGTCTTTTGATAGCCATAGCCTCGAAGAAGAATTATCTACTTTGGAAAAAGATCAGCCCTCTTCAGGCATACTTCTACTTGGCACCAATTTAACTTCCGAGATTATTCATTCCATACAATCCATTCATTCCAATATTGTTATTTTGGATACTTGCTTTGAACACGTCGATGCCAGTTTCGTATCTATTAATAACTATCTCGGTGGGTATCAGGCAGGCCAATATTTAATTCAGTCAGGACACAGAAAGATAGGATACGTACAATCCAGTACCAGAATTCTGAACTTTAAAAAACGAAAGGAAGGGTTTATGGCGGCTTTAGAGGAGCACAATCTTTCCATAGAAAATGGGCTTACATTTGATATGCATCCCATGCTTGTGATGTCACAGGACGCATTTAGAACAGCTATTCATGAATTGGACGAGCTACCTTCGGCCCTATTTTGCGAAAATGATTATATGGCGATCAGTGCCATTAAAACGTTTCAGGAAATGAACATTCGAGTGCCTGAACAAATTTCCATCATGGGCTTTGATAATATACATGAAGCGAAGGTCATTAGCCCGGAACTCACAACCATTCATGTGAAAAAGGATATTTTGGCCCGAACGGCTGTAAACTTGCTTATGGAGAGGCTTAACCATCATCAGGGGCATCATACTCAGGTTCTTGTGAATACAGAGGTTATTGAAAGAAGGTCTTGTTTAGTCACAGAATGACCTATGATATGGTGCACGAAATGGGGTAATAGAGAAGATAAGAATGGGGGGATCATCATGATATATGATTATTTATGGTGGGCAGGTGCCACATGCATAATACTGGCTATTATATTAAGTGGAACAGGGGTCAGC
Source organism: Paenibacillus peoriae (assembly GCF_022531965.1). Taxonomy (GTDB): domain Bacteria; phylum Bacillota; class Bacilli; order Paenibacillales; family Paenibacillaceae; genus Paenibacillus; species Paenibacillus polymyxa_D. Next base: position 4,593,754 of record NZ_CP092831.1, read on the forward strand.
GGTGACCGCATGCGGGCTAACTTTTATGTTGAACAGGCAGCTGATCCCGAGGGGAAAGATAGAAAAAACAGATGGAAATGGTCCTTTATTTTTATGATCATTGGTTTATTATTGCTTGCTCTCTCTATGATTTTAGAATAAAGCCGCCATATTGGCGGCCTTTTCTATTATCGGATTCCATATTGGACATTTCCAATTTCTCGTCATTCGTTGAAATCTTCCTCTGTCAAATCCATATTTACGCTCGCAGCAGTTCGACTGCCGTCGGCCGCGGCAAAAATCAACTGAGAAGGCATGAAGTACGATGAATCCCCAGCAGCATATACACCAGGTATGGAGGTTCTCCCCGCTTCATCCGTCTTGATCCCGCCCGACTCCGTTCTTTCACAGCCCAAATGTTCTCCAAACGGTGCACTTTGTACAAACTGGGGAGTCACGAAGCCGCCGATCCTCGGGACTTGAGTGCCATCCGTAAAGCGCACGTGCTCAAGCTTTCCATTGTGGCCGATGAACGCCGCAACAGGTTGCTCTATTACTACTATCCCCTTGGATTGAAGCCGTTCTTTTTGCTCGTCCGACAGGGATGCATGACCGTTCGTACAGACGATCAAATCCTTGCTCCAATTAAGGAGTAGTTTGGCTGTATGAAATATAGCCGCCGATTCAGAGACAAGGACAAGCGGTTGATCCCGCAGCTCCCAACCGTCGCAATAAGGGCAATTAAACAAACTTTTCCCGTATAACGGATAAAAACCTTCGATCTTGGGGAATATCTCCTTCACGCCCGTCGCTAATATCAATTTTCGCGCTTGAACGCGAAGGCCTGACGAATCAAACCCCTCAAATCCGGATACGTTTTTCATAATCGAAACAACCTCGGTTTGCAAATGATGAACAGACGGATAACGCAGCACTTCCTCATAAGCTACACGGCGGAACTCAGATGGCGTTACGCCATCTCTTGTAATAAAACCGTGCGACGCATGCGTAACCGCATTTCTGGGCCGATTATTATCAATCAAGGCCACACTTCTCCTTGCCCTGCCCAGCACGAGGGCTGCATTCAACCCAGCAGGCCCTCCGCCAATAATAGCGCAATCGTATAGCATAACACCCAACTCCTTTTAAAAGATATTAAAGACTCTTTATGTCTGCGATAGAACCAAAAAAACACCGTTTTACATAACTGGCAACCACCCTCTTTCTATATAAAATCGCTCACTTTACACTTGTGCTTGCTTTTGCGCCAAATCGACCAATTTCGTATTTTTTAGATGTCGTTCCATTTTCTCCTCTGCTTCCCTCATTACAGCTTGAATCAGGCACTCAGAACCGTGGACGAAATCACATTCAAACAAAGAATTCGTACCTTCAATGGCATGGATAATATCCAAAAAAGTAATATCATCTTTATGACGGGATAGGCGATAACCTCCATTGGCTCCAGAAACGGATTCGATCATTCCAGCCTTCACAAGCCTCGTCAAAATTTTTGAAAGATAAGTTGGTGAAACATTTTGGGATTCAGCCAGTTGCTGAACACCTACCGGCTTAACCGACGAATCAGTAACGAGCATGAGCATAGTGTGCAGAGCATAATTCGTTGCTTTTGTAAATTTCATAACTACACCTCAATCAAAGACTTATTGTATCTACTATATCGCCGAATCTGCGAGTGTGTCAAGATCATCTAGGATTCACGCTGTTGTCAACCCTTCTTTTGGTTACGCTCTAACCGTTGTATACTGTTCATCAGAAACAGCTAAGAGAGGGGGCTCGTTGTGCGTATTTTTGATATTCTTCGTATATTGGTTGCTGAACAGATGGTCAAAGGAGCACACTTGGCAATTGCATTGAAGGTATCTTCTCGAACGATACGAACGGATTTAAAGGAATTGGGTGCGCTGTTGTCGAAGCATGGAGCAGCAGTTAAACCCCTTAAAGGAACAGGCTACAAGCTAGAGATTCGGGACGAACAAGCATTTCATCATCTGCTGAAGCAATTAAAGGATGATGAAAATAATGGGCCCTATCCATTAGCGAGTTCTTCTGAAGCTAGAAATCGTTTTTTAATGAAAAAGCTATTGCTTACCAATGCATATGTCAAACTTGATGATTTAGCCGAGATCCTGTATGTTAGTCGATCCACTTTACAGAATGACCTCAAAGAACTGCGCAAGCTGCTGGCAACTTACGGACTATCTCTGGAGAATAAACCCTATCATGGTATTCGAGTCAAAGGGAATGAGGCCAAGCTGCGTTATTGCATTTCCGACTATATATTCAGTAGGACAGATGAGATAGGCGAGCAGCAGATGTCCCACCCTCCTCTGATCTCTAACGAAGAGATGGAATTCATAAGAGAAGTGATTCTGGATCGTATTGAGATCCATGATATTCAGTTATCGGACATTGCCCTGAACAATCTGGTCATTCATATTGCTATAGCATGTAAGCGAATTCGTGAAGAAAGGTATGTGTCGTATTATCCGCAAGAGATGAAAAAAATCGAAGCGCAAAAAGAGTTTAGGGTGGCGACTGAGATCGTATCCGCCTTGGAACAAAACATGAAGCCCTCCTTTCCACTTGTTGAAGTTGCGTACATTGCTGTTCACCTGTTGGGTGTAAGGACCGTCGTTAGTGCACGTATGGATGAAGTGGAGATTAAAAAGATCATTGATAAAGATATCTACGAACTGACTATCGAAATACTAGACCAAATTGATCAGCAGTTGAAGATGAACATTCAACACGATCAAGAATTGCTGATTGCATTTTGCCTTCACCTCAAACCAGTGATCAACCGTTATCAATACGGAATGAATTTGCGTAATCCTATGCTGGATGAAATCAAAGCCAATTACCCGCTTGCCTTTGAAGCAGGTATCATTGCTGCGGAGGTCATCAAGCAGCGGCTTCATATACACATCGAGGAAAATGAAATTGGATATTTAGCCATTCATATCGGAGTCGCGATGGAAAGAAAGAAAATGGAGGATGCACCCAAAAGATGTATGATCGTATGTGCTTCTGGACTCGGCAGTGCTAAGCTGCTGTATTATAAGCTTCAATCGGTCTTCGGTTCAAGGTTGGATATCGTGGGAACCACTGAACTTTATAAGCTGAAACAAATGCCGTTGGATACACTGGACTTTGTCATTAGCACGATCCCTATTTCAGAACCGCTTTCTATCCCTATGATCCATGTGAGTACATTTTTGGGCAGTTCTGATATTACTAAAATTGAACAAGCCATTTCTGAGGTCAGACTTCCTGCTGTGCAGTATGTACGAAAAAAATTGGTCTTCCTTCAGCAGAAGTTTGAGAACAAACTCCAAGTGCTTGAATTTATAGCCGAAAAAATACACGAAGCAGATCTTGTAAAAGGCCCTCTACTGCAATCCGTGATAGAGCGTGAAGCCGTTTCCCCCACTTCATTTGGCAACTTGGTCGCGATCCCGCATCCGATGGAACCTTTCGCAGATTCCACATTTTGGGCCATCTGTACATTACAAAAAGCAATCGATTGGGATGGCAAGCCGGTACAGTTTATTTGTATGCTCTGTATACAGCGTACGAAATCAGAAGATTTACAGACTATGTATCATATCTTGCTTGAAATTTTAAATAATGAACAGCTCGTCCAGCAGCTTATTCGCTGCAAAACGTATACAGAATTCATAGAAGTGTTGCATAAAAATAGTTGAACATAAGGAGTATGAAGAACGATTGATTTCCGTTAAGAAGAAGAAATAATGTGTGTTATGTTGAAAGCGATTCCAAATTATAATAGCCATACGAACGAGATGATTGAAAGGAGAGAGGATCACGTGAATCATGATGAATCTACAGAACACGACGTGAACATGGAGGACATGGATGATACAGAGATTGTATTCCAAATTATATTATACGCAGGGAATGCACGCAGCTCCGCCATGGAGGCGATTGAGCTTGCAAAGGCGGGGAAATTTCGTGAAGCCAAAGAAGAATTAGCCTCAGCAAAAAAAGAACTGGTGTCCTCCCACAAGATTCAAACCAGAATCATCCGTAAGGAAGCAGCGGGTGAAAAAACAGAGATGTCTGTCATGATGGTACATGCTCAAGATCATTTGATGAATGCACTCACCATTCGCGATATGGCCTCAGAGTTTGTAGACCTGTATGAACGCATGGATCAATTCGTACCGAAATCGTAGAGGGAGGGACGCTATCCCATGGCATTCAAAGACAAACTGGTTGACGGCCTCACATCGGTAGCAAATGCAATCAACAATTTTAAATATATTATAGCGATCAAATCAGCTTTTATCACATTGATGCCCGTTATTATTGTCGGGGCCTTTGCTGTACTGATTTCCAATATGGTCATGGACCCAGTCAATGGTTTGGCCCATTTTAGGCCATTCTCATTCCTGGCTGAGTACAAACCGATTTTCTCAGGCATTAACTATGCCAGCTTGAATATCCTTACCATTCTGGCTGTTTTCATGATTGGTCTGGAGCTAGGAAAAATTAATGGTGAGAAAAATCTTTTCCCCGGTTTGCTTGCTTTAATCTGTTTTATCTCTGTGACACCAACCACGATAGAGTTGATGGTTAACGGTGACATGCAAAAAGTAACAGACGTCATAGCCCGTCAATTTACGGATACCAAGAGCTTGTTTTTAGGGATTTTCATAAGCATCCTGTCCGTCGAGCTATACAGCAAACTGGGTAAGTCCGACAAGCTAAAAATCAAAATGCCTGAAAGTGTTCCCAGCAATGTGGCCGTTTCATTCTCCGCACTCATTCCTACCATTATTACGGTGACTGTCTTCTCCATGTTTGGATTCTTTTTTCATAAGTTTACGGGACTCTATCTGTACGATGCTGTCTATAATGTGGTGCAAAAACCTCTGGAGGCCGTAGTACAGGGCCTGCCAGGTATACTGGTGCTGATGCTGGTTGCGCAAATCTTCTGGGTGATCGGTATTCACGGAAACCAAATGGTAAAGCCCATTCGTGAACCCCTGCTGCTTGGCGCGATTACTGTCAACATGACTGCTTATGAGCAAGGACTGCCCATTCCGAACATTATTACGATGCCTTTCTGGGACGTATATATGAGTATCGGTGGTTCAGGGATTACGCTAGCCCTCTTGATTTGTATTATGATCGCTTCCAAGCGTGAAGATATGAAGGAAATAACAAAGCTTTCGCTCGGCCCAGGTCTGTTTAATATTAATGAGCCTGTCATTTTCGGACTTCCGATTATGTTGAATCCATTGATGGCTATCCCTTTCATTATTACTCCGCTCATCACAGGAACGATTGGTTACTTCTCGACGTTGCTTGGATTTGCAGGTAAAGCCGTCGTCATGGTTCCATGGACTACTCCGCCTATTATTAATGCCTACCTGTCTACAGGTGGAAGCATTGGAGCCGTCGTCACTCAGATCGTTTGCATTGTGGTAGCGATTATCATTTATTTCCCGTTCGTCAAAATTGCCAACAAGCGAACGACTGAATAATGCGCTACTATAGAAATACACTAATTAATTGAAAACGCATTCTTTATACAATGAAAAGGAGAAACATGTCATGGCTAAACATACGATACAAATTCCATCGAATTTCATCATGGGTGCAGCGGCTTCCGCCTGGCAGACAGAGGGATGGAGCGGTAAAAAAGAAGGCCAGGACTCATTCCTGGACCAATGGTACAAAAATGACCGCTATGTCTGGCACAATGGATATGGACCCGCGGTTGCAACCGACTTTTATAATCGCTATACCGAAGATATTGCGCTGATGAAGCAGATTGGCTTAACCCATTATCGTACTTCTATTAATTGGTCCCGCTTCTTAACGGATTATGAGAATGTAGTGGTGGATGAAACGTATGCGGATTATATGGGCCGGGTCATTGATGAGCTGATTACAAGCGGAGTCGAGCCGATGATTTGTCTGGAACACTATGAGGTCCCTGCCTACCTGCTGGATAAATATGAAGGCTGGTCTTCCAAGCATGTAGTGGAGTTATTTGTAAAATATGCGGAAAAAGTGTTTGAACGGTACGGCGATCGGGTCAAGCACTGGTTTACGTTTAATGAGCCCATTGTTGTACAGACTCGTGTCTATCTAGATGCCCTTCGCTATCCCTATGAACAAAATACGCGGAAGTGGATGCAATGGAACTATAATAAAACGCTGGCAACCGCAAAGTGCGTACAGCTTTTCAAAGCAAAAAACTATAGTCAGCACGGGGCTAAAATAGGCGTTATTCTGAATCCTGAAGTCACTTATGCCCGATCAAGCGCCCCTCATGACCAGTATGCGGCACATGTGTATGATTTATTTTACAATCGAGTATTTCTGGACCCGCTTATTAAAGGCGAATACCCACAAGAATTGTTCGATCTCATGGGCAAGCATGATATTGCATTTGAAGCTACAACGGAAGATCTGGCCGTGATTAAGGAAAATACCGTTAACTACGTCGGAATCAATCTCTATTATCCCCATCGGGTCAAAGCGCAGAGTAAAGCGTGGAACGAAAACACCCCCTTCCACCCCTCTTACTACTATGAGCATTTTGATCTTCCGGGTAAAAGAATGAACAAGTCACGGGGCTGGGAGATTTATCCTAAAATCATTTACGATATGGGAATGCGCATTAAGAACGAATATCACAATATCGAGTGGTTTGTCGCAGAAAATGGTATGGGTATTGAGAATGAAGCTGCTTTCAAAAATGAGGAACACATCATTCAGGACGACTATCGTATTGACTTTATAACAGAGCATTTGTACTACACATTACAAGCTGTAGAAGCGGGCTCCAACTGTACAGGTTATATGCTGTGGGCCTTTACAGACAACGTTTCTCCCATGAATGCTTTTAAAAATCGCTATGGACTGGTAGAAATTAACCTGGACAATGATCGAAGTCGACATTTGAAGAAATCCGGCTACTGGTATCAGGCCGCGATCAAAGAACGCTCATTTATTGCTGATCTGGATGAAGAGTACAAGTAGTTAAAAATGAATTCTGGAGGCGCTCAAATATGAAAAAAATTATTTTGGCATGTGCTGCGGGTATGTCCACATCCATTTTGGTTTCTAAAATGAAAAAAGAAGCAGCAGCAAGATCCATAGAGCTGAACATCGAAGCCATCCCCGAAAGCACCATCAAGGAAGAGCTGGAAGGCATTACAGATTCCGTGATTGCTATTTTGCTCGGACCTCAAGTGCGGATGCGTAAAAAGGCAGTCACCGAAATTGCAGCTCCCTATGGTATCCCAGTAGATGTCATTGACACGTTGGCTTATGGTAGAGGGAACGGTGCAGCTATCCTAGATCAAGCCTTTAAGCTGGCTGGCGAGAACATCTAATTGCTATTCAAATGAAAAAGAGGCTGAGAATTCCCTCAGTCTCTTTCTTGAGTTGCGCGCTCTTTATCACGACATATCTTCTTTGCCTGAGCCCATACTACTCACATACGTTTCCTGTAAACCGGCAGAAATGCCGTATAGCGGTTCCCAACGAAGCCAATGTCTGGCGACTGCGTTACTAAGACAGCTATGGTGAATGTCTCCAGCTCGCGCTGGTGAATACACAGGGCGGACAGACGAACCATGCAGCTTCAGTAAATCGTAGGCCAGTCGATTGATGGACGTCGTTCGTCCCGTACTTACATGTACTGTGCGTTGATCCGCTGCATGAATAGCCGCCATATTCGCTCGAACTACATCCTTGACGTACACAAAGTCACGAGTTTGCGTCCCATCGCCGTGAATGAGCAAGGGGCTTCCTTTTTTCAGCCGCTCCATAAAAAGAGCGACAACACCACCCTCTCCCTTCGAAGCCTGACCGGGACCGTACACATTTCCATAACGCAAAATCGTGTAGTTCATACCGTACAGCCGATAAAAAAGTCGAATATACGATTCTGCGGTCAGCTTGGACAGTCCGTAGCCTGAAATCGGCTCCACGGGATCGTCTTCCTGTATACATTGCTTTTGCAGCTCTCCGTATACGCCAGATGTGGAAGCAAATATGAATTTTGACACACCAGCTTCATGACAAGCCTGCAACAAATGAATCGTCCCCAGCACGTTCACATCCGCGTCCTCATCGGGTTGATGGATGGATTGCTGCACATCAGCCTGTGCGGCCAAGTGAAACACAATATCCGGGCTTTCCCGAATCAGCAACGTCCTAGCTTCAGAGCTGCGAATATCCGCAATATGCATGACCGCGCGCGGGTCCACATTTGCCATATTTCCGGTCGTCAGATTATCCAGCACATGTACTCTGATGTCCGAATCAGCAAGCGCACGTACCAGCTGAGAACCAATAAATCCAGCTCCCCCGGTGACCAAAGCCTTCACTAGCTCACCCTCCTTTTGAACCGAAGCATATGACTTCCCTTCGCATCATGTTATGCGACTCCCTATAGCTTGGCGCAGGCACACGCACAGTCCGAAGACAATCTATAATGTGCCTGTGGAATCTCAGCACCTCAGACGTGCAGTCTCACATTTTCCAGCATATAACGCCACATCCCATCCTGACCGTTCCATATATCCTCAGGCGGCAGCTCCACTGAAACCAGCCGCTCCAATCCCCAATCCAACTCCGTCACACCATCAGTCCCTGTATAATCCACGTATAACAAGCGAAAATCATGTGTAATCCTCTGTAATAACACATCATGTAGTTCCACCGCTTGCTCCCGATTGCCTCCAAGACGAACTAGTAGCAGACGGGACGCAAGCGTGAATTGATCCAGTAGACGTGCGATGCGGCGATCAAGCGTCGTTTTGAATGCAGGATAGGAAGTCAGCTGCTCCGATGTATTCTGGCTAACCGGAAAATGGTGTGCGGCTGTAATCCCATAGTTTGCATCCTCGACCATGAAGTTATGCTCGCCGTAATCGTGCCCCGTGACACGCAGACTATCAACATCCATAAAACCGGCAAAACGGGCGTCCAGCAAGCGACTGATCTGTGACAAGTTACCGGAAATCATCCAGTCCAGCGGACCGGCATAGGGACGCAGTCCGTTTTTATCCAGCTGAATGGAAGGCAAGCAATGTCCACCCAGACTGAATACAGCATCATAATCCCCCTGCAACCGTTCAAGCACGACGCCCTCCCCTTTCCGAAGACAAGGTCATCCCTTTAAAAAGGGTACGCCAATGCGGATCACTCTTGTAATTCCATACATCGGCAAAAGGCATTTCCACCGCGCATACATGCGGAAGCTGCCAATCCACCTCCGTCAACTCCGTTACGCCGGAACAATTCACTACCAACAAACAAAATTCATTCGCTACCATGCCTGACAAAATACGTTCCAGTTCCTCTACTTCTTCATAGGTTCCCAGCATACGGACGAACAAGCTGCGCTTCGCCATCTGTGTTTTTGCAAAAAAACGTTCAATACGACGGTCTATCTTTTCCTTGAACTCGGGATAGGTCACCAGATCTGAGGACGTATTGCGCTCCTGCGGAAAATCATGTACCGAGATCACATTATAAGCGATATCTCTGACCATATAATTCAGTTGGCTCGTACCAACGACACTCAAATTGGGCAATTCCATAAATCCGGCAAACCGATTTTCAAGCAAGCGGTTCACATCGGACAGCGTGTCAGACATCATCCAATCCAGTACCCCGGCAAACGGCCGCAAACGGTTCTTTTCCAATTGAATGGCAGGTGTACAGTTTTGCCCCAGACTGAAGACCGCTTCATATTCCCCTGCCAGCTGTGCGAGTCTCATAGCCGTGCCTCCTTTTTTAATACGACCCTTCTCTCAGTTCCTACTCTATCCTTCTTCTGTAGTCGAAAAAGGGACTTCAGGCCGTAGTTTGTTCCACTCTACATTACATGCACAGCACGGCGAAAAGGGTTGGACACCGATGCGCTTTTTGTCAAAGAGGCGTACAACTATCCAGTCCAATCCCGGTTATTTTTCATATCATATTAAGGCTGGTAACCTAACGGAATTCAAGGAGGCATCATCATATGTCCGTGTTTCTTTTAACCATCGATCACCATCTCGCTTACCACAGCGCCCATATACAAAGCTGCCATGTGACCTTTTTCAATCGTGAAAAGAGGGCCGTCGATGTGTTGCTGGAAATGGGGAATGACAGTGGCGTTTTTAGGCGGCAACTTCTTCGACTGGGCCCTTCTCCCGAAGCTGACTCCGTGCTAGAACTCAAGGATATGGAGGCAGCCCAAAATCCGTTTTATCTGCGAGTGATCACGAATATTTACAATCCAGAAACGCTGTTTATCCTGGCTGAATTTTTGGAAAACGGGAACGTTGTCGCTAAGCGTACAGCCAGTCATTTTACCGTGACACCCTAATGAACGGGCAGAGGAGGAAGAAGGTATGTTGAAATATTCAGTTCAAAACAAAGCTGAGCCAGGCACATATGCACTGCCTTTTCAGGTTACCGATCAGGAGAGCGTGCTCTCTACATTGATCATTCCTGCAAGTGAAGCTGAAGGACGTATTGTCATTGAAGTCTCTTTGGCATGGGAAAATCCGCTGCTCAACTGGGATATCGGGGAGCTGGATATTCGATTGCGTCGCAACGATGAGCGGGGACCTATGCTGGACTGGTTGCAGGATTCCTGTTATCAGGAGGGATTTGCCGAGTTAATCTATGAGGAAACGGGAACACAGGGAGAGCCTTATGTATACTGCCTGACCGTACAATCAGCCGACCGCCGTGCTGTTGTTACAGGACCACTCATGGTTCGAGGCTCTGTGTATGTAGATTCGATGGACGAAAACCCGGATGGACAATGAGCTGAAATAACTAAAGGCAGGTGGGAGTTTTAAGCCCAACCTGCCTTTTTATAGGGTCTGTATTCTCATGGCGCGGATTGCTTCAGACATTCTAAAATGTCAGCGTCCGGCAGCGTATAATCTTCTGGCAACGAAGTGTTAATTCGGTTCCATATTGCGTAATCGACCTTCAAATCCGGGTGTGACTGCTGGATTTCAAAAATACGGTTGTACAAGTCTCCAACGACAGGAAAAGTCATGCTCTCCCTCCTAACTATTGAATCAACGTATTCAACGTACTTGATTCAGCGCTTGCCCATAAATATTCACGAGTCGTTCAATCATAACATCCAGAGACCAATGCGCGATCCCCCATGCTTTGGCACGATTTCCCATGACTATCCGCACTTCATCCTGTGCCAGCAAATGCTGCAAATGAGCTGCCAGTGCCTCCACATCGCCAACCGGGGAGACTAGTCCGGTGTGTTCATGCTTCACCATTTCCGGCAGTCCGCCTGCATCCGATACCACTGCCGGAAGCCCCATAATCTGCGCCTCCATGACCGAAAACGGCTGATTGTCCTGTATGCTTGGATGAACAAAAAGGTCCGCCAGTTGTAAAAGAGCAGGTACATCTTCACGATGCCCCAGAAAAACCACGTCTTCTTCCAGCCCTAGCTCCTTCGCCTGTGTTTGAAGCTCTTCCCTTTTATCTCCCTCCCCGACAATCCAGCAAACCCAATCCGTACGACTTGCTTTCAGCAAGCCAAGAGCGCTCATTAAATAATGCAGCCCTTTGATATAGACCAGCCGTGAAGGACAAATGATAACTTTTTTCCCCTCAGGTCGTATCATGTCTGTTCCCCGGGCGTGGACTTCCCAGAAGTACTCGGTATCCAATCCGTATTGGAAAGTAGCAATCTGCTGCTCAGGCACTTCGAACTCACGCACAAGCGTCTGTTTCATCCATTCTGTAGACGTAATGGTAATATCCGCGGATAGAGCGCCATAGTGCTCTAGCGCCCAATAATACTTCCACATCAGCGTCTCACGGTAACCCTCCTCATGATCCCGCTCCAAAGCCATCATAACTTCACGAGCCAGCGAGCCATGAATATTCGCTACCAACGCGCTATCTTTGCGTTTGACCCGACTTAGCGCACGCGTCGCAATGACATCTTGCGTGTGAATCACATCATACTGCTCGACCCCGAAATACGCCGCTGCCAGCTCCATACAGTATCGATCCTTTTCCACCGTCTGCACCCATGAATCCAAATGTAATACAGGGACAGCCGATTCATTCAGCTTCGTATCCAGCAGGGGCAGCAGTTGATCCTTCAGTAGCTCCCTATCTTCAAAAACAATATGGTATTTAGGTGTATCCGGTCCGTTCCCCATCAAGTCTACCGTGTGGCCCAGTAGCTCCAGTCTCCGTTTAATTTGCATCATAAAGGGCCATACGCCACCCAAATGAGGAATCGGCCAGTACGTAGCCAACAAAATTTTCAAAACAGCCTCACCTCCTCTGTCTCGTACGCTGAGCTACATTCCGTTGCTTCCGTAAATTTGCTGGAAACCCGATAACGCATCTGTCCAGACCGCAAAAAACCCATTATTCGGCACGATCGTTACATCAATAAAATTACCGATTGTAACGACTGGAACCGGACTAATCCCGTTAGGATTAAAGGAGCTGTCTGTTATTCTGAGGTTCGTAAATGTATTCCCTCCGTCTGTTGATTCGGCCACAAATACGTCTAATAAAGAGGTCGTTATTTGATTGGTATAATATACGATCTTAATCACGCCGGTCACAGGCGAAACATCAATGGCCGGAAAAAAATGCTGTGCTCCTGCACTGGTCCCTGTCACCGATTGCGGCGCAGTCCAGCTTAATCCACCATCCACCGACCGGGCGAGCAGTACATCAGCATACCCTGCCCGATTATCCTGCCAGACCGCATAAAGTGTTCCCTGATTCGGGCTCGTAGAGCGATCCACGGCAATGTTAGCTGCCGGCAGCACATTGAAACCAAAGCCGGCCACGGGCAACGGACTCGGAACCGGGACCACAGAAGATACAGGTAGCGAGGAACTAAATGCTGTCCCTCCATTGAAGGACACAATGACCTGATATTGGTTAACCGGATTCGTGACAATGTACCCGACATAAATCACCCCTGTAATGCTCACAGTGATTTCCCCCCGCGTAATCTGATTGGAGCCAGCGGTGAGCACCACGGGTGTCCCCCATGTGATCCCTCCATCCTGCGAACGTTGGAAGAACATGACTGATCCGCCGAAAAAGTCAGGATTGTACTGATGCGTATAACATAAATAGATATTTCCGGTATAGGAGCTGACCTGAGAAGTATCGAATTTCACGCTGACCTCAACATTATTGACAAATGTCCCATACCCTCGCTGGGCAATCACAGGCGGATCAAATGTATTACCGTTGTCTCTCGACACATAAGTGGCGATGGTACCGCTCAAACCGTCTGCGGTAAATACGTGACAGGCTATGACAAACAAGTTGGGAAAACCGTAGCTGACGCTATGGGATTCCGCCCCTACATAGCCGGCTGGTAGCGGTAAAATCTGCTGTGTGAAAGAGGCACCGCCGTTACCTGAACGGTATACCGCCGTCAACGGCGGCCCTGTCGTAAAATCGATAGCCGCAGACACAATGGTACCGTCGAGCAGGTTGAAAGCTACACTCGGCTCCTGGGCCAGCCTTCCGTTAGGCGTAAGCTGTACGTTCGGCATCAGGCTCCACCCCCCGGTACACCCGCAAATATCGTCAAACTGCCTGTGCGCGTATCTGTCCAGACGGAAATATAGCTGTTCGGCGGTACAATGGCGACATCAATATAATCACCGATCAGCTCTGATTCGCCTCCACCGACATTCGGGTTAAAGGAGGTCGTCGTGAGACGACTGTTCGTAAAGGTGTTACCTCCATCGGACGACTCTGCGGCGAACACATCCAGATTAAAGCCGTCCACGCGATTGGTATAGTACACGACAACGACCAGTCCCGTCTTGGGCGACACTGAAATTGCAGGGAAAAAATTTTGCGAGCCGGGCGGGCTGTCTGTCACAATGACCGGAGCACTCCAGGTACCGCCAAAATCGCTTGATTTGGACAACAAAATATTGCTGTATCCCTGACCAAAGTCCTGCCACACGGCATATAGCGTATTTGTTGTGGAAGGCACACCCGAGCAGTCCGCGGCCAAGCTGGGGAAATTCAATATCCGAAAGTCATAACCAGGAACGGGCAAAGGATTGGGCACAAGCGTTATATTGGATACGAGAATATCCCCGCTGAAGGTTGCCCCTCCATCAAAGGAGCGTCGGATAAAAAAAGCTGGTGTTTGCGGTCCCGTACGAATCCAACTGACATATACGCTTCCATATTTGTCGACCGCAGGCTCAGGCCGCTCCGTGGAGGATTGGATATTGGAGAGCATTAACGGTCGGTCCCAAGTTAGTCCTCCATCGGTGGAACGCTGGTAAAAGGCCGCAGATTGAGCATTAAAATCCACATTATATTGGCGGTTATACGTGACATAGACGTGCCCGAGATAGGGACTTGCCCCCGCATTATCCGTCGTAATATTAGTCCAGTCATTATTAATGTAATCTCCATAGCCCGGGTTAATGACCACGGGAGGAGCAAAAGAGGCTCCATCGTCCGTAGAGCGATAGATCACGATAGCCCCGTTTTCATTGCCCGGAAATACATGCGCGGATACGATAAAAATATTGGGGAACAGATAGGCTACCATTCCTGCCTCGGCTCCTGTATATCCCGGTGGAATTGGCAGTAAAGTATCCGTCCAGTTCGCTCCGGCATCCAATGAGCGATACAGTCCAATCAAGGGAGGCCCACTGCTAAAATCAACAGCTACAGCTATAACAATATTCGGATTCAGTAAATTAACAGCAACACTAGGCTCAAATTTGGGCAGGCCGCTGGGTGTCACCTGAAAATTCAAAGGCATCGCGAGCATTCCCTTCATTATATAAATAGATATGCCTGAAGTATTTCTATCAAAATGTACTTTTTTCAGCACAGCCTAGAGACAACCATACAAGCTTTCTTTTCAATAGATTCATAGTATAAAAGCATCCCTTCAAGGGTTTTCCAATATTCTGTTTTTTTGAGAGGATGATTCGATTGGCTTTTACAACCGGTTATATGACGAACACTAGAGATTTTGGTACTGCCTGCTCCAATGTTGTTGTGAACTTGGTCAATGAGGACACAGTAAATGCGGCAACCGTGACCATCCAAATTTTTTTCTCGCTGGTACCGGATACCAAGACACCACTGTATGTGACATCGGTTAACTTGCCTGCAAACTCCATTGCCCGCCGTACCTTCTTTATACAAGGGGTTCTTGCCTATGAGGTACAATACAACGTGGCCTCCGCTGCTCCAGCGAATGTCGTGCTCTCCAACTTTGGACTGGATCAGTTTGGTAATGTTGTACAGGAGCACCGTGTTCTCCAGTCCGAGCTGACCACAATCCCTGCACTGTCCCCTGTTATTTAAAAGCCACCCTGTTCCAGTGCCTGATGCAATCTGTGGGTGTAATACACGTAATTCCATTCTGGCGGTACGGACTGAACCCCTCGTCCGCTGCCGATGGTGGAATGGTCATCTGTATAGTAGGAAAAGGCATGTGTATCCTGTAATGGGCGCAACAAATCCGTGAGATACAGTAGATCCGTCACGGCAATATAAGGTTTGACACCGAAGCATACAACAAAGCGAGTCGTGGTCTCACCAATAGCCTGAACCAGTGCTTCCTGGATCGAATAATGCTGCCGTGATGTTACGATTAACCGAGGGTCGAGCATCATCGACAGGAAAGCGCTAGCTTCCTGTTCTGGCGTTAAATCCAGCAGCCGTACCACGCAATTGCTGTACTGCTGCTCCAGCAGATTATCCAGCAATGATTCAGCTTGAGCCATATCCGTGACAGGCATTAAAATCGTCATTTCAAGTGGGATGCCCCGGCGTGCTCTCGCCTCATACTTGGCGATTTGGAATGCGCGCCGCCAGCGTCGGTGCTCCTTTTGGCTGTGTAGGCCGGCCGATACACTAAATGTGGAATTCACCCGGTAATCCATCAGGATCTCCGGGATGAATTTCATATTGCACGTCTCGGTCAGCCGCAGCCAGTAATCATAATCCTCAACGGGTTGCAGCCGATAGCCGCCAATCTGGAGGGCATATTTGCTTTTGTACATAAATGAAACCCCAACAATGCTGGCGTTCAGCAATTCGTGATGTGGCTGACTTTGGTACCGGATCAACGCCTGTTGATGCTGCTCGTCATACAACGGGTTCCCATATGCGTCAACCTGGCGGAAGGTAGAGAACACAAGGCCGAGTGAGTCTGGCCCCTGCTCCAGCTCTTGCCGCAATCGTTCAATAAAGGAAGCATTATAAACATTGTCGCTGGAGACCCAGGTCACATACTTGATCCCAGGATCTTTAAACAACTCATCGAATCCCCGGTTTAGGGCGTGGGATACTCCTTGGTTCTGAGGGAGTGTAACCAACTGAACGCGCGGGTCTCCCATTGCTGCGTGGAGCGCTGGTCCCACCATTTCCGGCGCTCCGTCAATAACAATGATGAAGCGAAATCCCCTGTAGCTCTGGGCTAGTACGGATGAGATTGCAGCTTGCAGATAGCCGATATCCTGTTTGTACAGTGGCATAACAATCCCCGTATCTACCATATCAATCCCCCCTGACAGACTTTCGGCTTCATGAGGATAAACCACTCAATACCTGACTGAAGCGATCTCGATAACGTGCTTGGGTGATGTTGTACTCCCGCTCCACAGCGGGCCAATATTTTTTGGTTCCCATTTCATCATGCCAACGGTAGTTAACCAAGGACTCGTTCAGAAAAGGAAATGGATATCCCGCCAGCATCACGCGGTACCACATATCCAGATCATGTGTGTACGGCAGCAATTCATCAAACAAACCGATATGTGCAAACAGCTCCTTTTTAAACATAACCGTGCATCCATTGACCGGATTTCCTTGTTGAAAAAAACGGTAAAACTCCGTCATAGACGGAAACACGGCGGCTGCCTGGTAGCTTGTGACTTGGCTGTATTGATTGATGAAATTGAAGTTGGTATGGGAGATGTACGCACCGTTTTCCACCATAAAAGAAACCTGATTGTTAATTTTATCCCTATGATAGGTATCGTCGGAACTGAGCCACGCAATATAATCGCCACTGGCATGTCGGATACCATGATTCAGAGCGCTGGCTGTTCCACCATTGGATTTACCTAAATAATGTATATAAGGAAGATAGGCCTGAAGCATATCAACATGTTCCGTGGAGCCGTCATCGACGACAATAATCTCGAGTGGGCCATAAGTTTGCTCTAGTGCACTTTGCAAAGCCTGATCCACATATGCACAGTTATAAAAGGGAATGACGATCGTTACTTTCGGTCTCATATCGTTCCTTCCTTTCCAGCTCGGCGGTATTGAATCATATCCTCCAGAGATTGCCTCAGCTGTATGGTCGGCTTCCAGCCCATGTCCTCCAGCTCTTTCGCACGGTATGCCTCGGTAGATGCTGACTCTGCCACATCCCCCCATTGTATGGGAATAGATGTTTTGGCCAGCGCAACCATACGTTCCACGATATTGCCCAGTTCCACAATGCGGCCTGTGCAGACCGAGTACACTCGGCCTGGCACACCCTGTTCCAATAGCACACCGTATGCGCGAACGGCATCACGAACGTCGAGAAAATCACGTTGCGCATGTCGGGAAGATACCCGGAACGGGACAGTTTCAGTTGCGGACTGCCCCTCCCTACGTTCCGTCTGAACGATATACCCCGCGAGTAATGCACAAAATCCGGTAGATGGACCCGGACCGATCAAGTTGCAAGGCTCTGCCAGCATGACGGATTGTTCGAACAGCGCGCCCCACGAGAGCGCGACTGCCTCTTGAAGGCTTTTGCTAAGGCTGTATGGATGTGTTGGATGATACGGAGCCTGCAAAGCCGTCTTTAGCCGAGAACCCGCCACGACAATTCTGGCTTTGGGGAAAGGTCGCAGTACATCGAGCAGATACAGGGTGGACAGTACATTGGATTCCATGTATAGCAGGGGACTCTCCCAAGATTCAGGGACGGAATTTTTACCACCCAGGTGAAGCACATAATCCGGAGCAATCTGTCTAATTACTTCGCCCAGACGTTTCTTGTCGAGCAAGTCACACACATAAGGCGTAATACAGTTGCGAGTCTCCGCCTCTGGGCTGTTATTTTCATCATCGCGAGCCAGTAAGATCAGTTCTGAGACGGAAGCGGCAGTGCGAGTCAGCGCCGCTACCTCCCAGCCGAGCTTTGCAAAATGGCGGCAGGCATGCATCCCGGTATAGCCCGCCGCTCCGGTAATGACTATGACAGGCCGACGTTGTTCCGCTGTGCTTCCGTCCATTCCAGCAGCTCCTTCAGCATGATGCTGTAGTGAGGAACATCGTAGAGCAGATCGGCCCGGGTAGAACGAAGCGTCCGGTCCTGCACCGGCTCATCTTTCGGCACGATCCGAATATCCTCCCTATTCCAGATGTCTTTGAACAGCAGCAGCAAATCGTGCTTGCTGATCGGTTCAGGGTGAACCAGATGAATGAGTCCGTCCAGCGGCTCATTCATCTGCACCTGTATCGCCTTTGCTAATTCCAGCGTCGTAACCCCGTTCCAAAAGACCCGGCGATACCCGTTAACGTCTCCGTTCTGCTGCAAGAACCAGTGCAGCAGACCAATGCCACTGGGCCGAATTTCCGGCCCGATAATGGAGGTACGGATAGTCAGATGCCCTGCGGCCTTTACTTCTCCGAGTATTTTTGTCAAAGCATAGGCACTTGTCCCATCGGGTTGATCCGTCTCCTTATATAAACCAGGTACCCGATTTCCCTCGAATACGCAATCCGTGCTGATATGAACCAATCGGGCACCGATACTGTCCGCTGTCCGCCGGAGAAGATGTGGCAGCAACCCATTAATTTGGTATGCTGCAATTTGATCCTCCCCGGCATGCTGATTCAGTACACCTACCGCGTTAATAATAACGTCTGGCCGTACACTCCGTACCAGCTGCTCCACCATAAAGCTGTCCTTTACATCCAGCAGCAGACCACCTTTATTTTCGGGATCACGGGTGGTGTAGAACACGTTATACCCGCTCTGGTTTTGGAAATACTTCACCAGAACATGGCCCGCCATGCCGTTACCACCCAAAATAAGCAGCTTCATTTGATGAACCCCCCGCTTTGGAGAATGCTGCGAATCTCCTCTTTCGACATCAAATTAAACTCCGAACTAAAGCTGCTGAATGACACGGGAGGGCACTGATTATAGCGGTCCTTTAATTGAGGAATATTCAGCGTTGGGAGAATGACCAAATATTGCTCGTCATAGACTACCGTCGTCAGGCTTTCAAAATCGCTCATCAAAATCTCATGAATTTTCTCACCGGGACGCACACCTTTTTCTACAATTTCTACGTTTTCCACCCCTGAATCCTCAATGAGCACCTCAGCCAAGTCCAAAATACGGCAGGTTGGCATGGTCATGATAAAAATTTCCCCGCCAACACTTTCCACCGAGGCTTTGAACAGGAGACTGATCGCATCACGCAAGGTTAGGAAGAAGCGCGTCATGTTCATATCTGTGATCGAAACCTTGCCCTTTTGGCGAATCTGGCTTTGGAACAGATGCACCACGCTTCCGTTTGTGCCCAAAACATTACCGCCGCGCACCGTCACGAAACGTGTATCGCTATTCAGCAGATTGGCGTAAACAATCAGTTTTTCTCCTATTGCCTTCGTCATGCCGTAAAAATTGGACGGATTCGCGGCCTTGTCGGTCGATATATAAATGACTTTCTTGACCTGATTAACGACAGCGGCCTCGATTACGTTTTGAGTGCCTACGACATTGGTTTTGAGTGCCTCGTAGGGCTGATCCTCACAGACGGGTACGTGCTTGAGCGCTGCCAAATGAAATACATAGTCCACTCCTTGACAAGCGGTAGTCAGCGCATCCTTATCCCGAATATCTCCAATACAGAAGCTGAGTCGTTCATCCTCAAACTGCCTGTTCATGGCAACCTGACTGGATTCTCCGCGTGAAAAGATAATGACCTCTTTGGGGTTACGCGGCAGTAACTGGGCAACCAGCTCATGCCCCCAGGAGCCGGTACCGCCGGTAACCAAGATACGTTGGTTTTCAAACATGCCGTTTCCCTCCAAGCAGAAATTTAACTACCTTATCCGACACATCTTCCACCAGATAGCCCGCGGGACATTGCCACTTATGGGTCATCCCGGTCATTATGGCTACCGCGTTTGCTATAATCTCGCCATCAAGGCCGGACACGATATTGCTGCCGCAATCTACCGTTTCCGGCCGTTCAGTCGTCCGGCGCATCGTAACCGTCGGCACCCCCATGACACAGCATTCTTCCTGTACGGTACCACTGTCTGTCAAAGCGCAGCGGGCATGCCGCTCCAGCAGAACGAAGTCAAAAAAACCGAACGGTTCGTGAAATTCCACTAGCGGATCAAGCTGGATCGGCGGATGGCTTGCGATCCGGGCGGCAGTCCGGGGATGAATACTGCAAATGACCCGCTGCCCGAACTGCTGGGCTACCCGGTTAAGACCATCTAAAATAGCCAGCAAATGCGGTGGATGGTCGACATTTTCGGCTCTGTGGGCAGTGACCAGGAAATATTCTCCCGGCGACAGTCCCAATTTTTTCAAAATCCCACTACCGGTTACTTCTTTCTCATAGTGCTGCATTACTTCGTAGATCGGATTTCCAGTCAGTATGATTCGTTGGCTTGGGAAGCCTTCGCGTAGTAGGTGCTGCTTGCTTTGCTCCGTATAAGGCATATTAATGGTAGATATCGCATCAATGACACGCCGGTTCTTCTCCTCCGGCACATCCAGATCATAACAGCGGTTCCCCGCCTCCATATGCACGACCGGATAACCCATACGTTCCGCAAGTAAGGCACATAGAGCGCTGTTCGTATCACCGAGCAATAGCACATGATCGGGGCGTTCCTTGTTTAAAATATCCTCCATCTGCGAGTACATGGCGGACAACTGTTTGCCCAGTGTCCCCGCTTTCTCCTGAAGTACATAATCCGGGGCACGCAGTCCCAGTTCGCGAAAGAACTGCCCGCTCAGGCTTTCGGTGTAATTTTGGCCCGTATGCACAAGCACATGTTCATCTGCATGGCGGTCTAGCTTCGGAATGATCAGGCTGAGCCGTATAATCTCCGGTCTTGTGCCGAGCACGGTCAATATTTTCATGGTTTTGGAACCCACCTTTGCTGTCGTTGTTTCATTGAATTGTGGCGTTCAATGAAGGATAGCCATCCAGCAGACTGGCTGTGCTCCAGCTTAACGTTCATCTCAAAGGTCCGGCGTAGGTTCACCCGGACCGTTGTTTTGTATGCTGTCCAGCCTTGAGTGTGACTCGCTTCGGTTTGTGCGCGTTGTGTCGCCGTGACCGGTGCTTGATTTTCCGCTTGAGCTTCTGTCTGGACTTGGTTTTCGGATAAAGTCCCTTCGACAACGGGAACCCGTGAATTTTCTTAAGGCGACTCTTGCCGCCGCTTCTCTTATACCTGCGATTCCGAAGTCTGGTACGCTTGCGGCCCTTTGGCCATCTCGCCCGAATACTACGCTTGCCGCGGGGCAATTCGGGTGGTGACTCAGGTAAAGGGGGTGCTGGTTGTGGCAAGCCCTGAATGGCTGCATATTCGATTGGCGGCAGACCCAGCACAGGCAGCTGACACACCACCGATTCAGGAAATTCTCGAATCGTGCTGGTATAACCCTCCGGTATAGCGGTGACCTGACGCAGCCCTTCGCCTTCCCTCGTCCATACAGGTCCACCCGGCTGCTGAATCAACGGGAACCAATGCGGATGATGACATACCCATTGACTGACCATGAGGTGCATACTGCTTCGGTAGGAATCAGGTCCGTATACACGTGTAGCTGCACTGTTGTTACGGACACCAATCCGTTCCACTTCCTCGGGATGATCGAGCAGATAGCCCACTTTTTGCGCCAGCATGTCGCTGTTGCCCGGCTCTACCAAAAAATCTGTATTTCCGGTAGCCTCCATCAATTCCACAAGTCCACCCTGCGCAAAGGCTACCACGGGCTTACCGTAAACTAGCCCTTCCAGGGCGGTCAGACCAAAGCCTTCTTCCACCATACTTGGGATCACAACAATATCCATTGCGCTATAGGCCGTTGACACGGATTCCTCGAATGAATTGAACTGGAAGCGGCGGCTATAACGAGATTGGCGGATTAAAGAGACACATTTTACGTAATATTCCGAGTCCACCGAGCTGCCGATGATCCAGAAACGACACCGCGAATTGGTTTCGCACAGCTTTAGAGCCATTTGGACAAAAGGTAACAGCCCTTTGGCTTCGTAGATAAAGGAAGAAATATAACCAATGCAAATATGAAAATCCCGCAGCCCCAGTTTTTCACGTTTCCTTTTCCGTTCCAGCACATGCTCTCTGGGAGACGGCATATCCATATCCCGGCAGGGAGACAACACCGTATGCGGACGTGTCAGTCCCCCACCATGCAAAGGACGCATTACAGCTTGAGAAATGCCGATGACCCATTGGCTATAGCGCTCAATGATAGAAACAGAAACTGGCGTATGCGCATTCTGGTTAATGACTTCGGTAATTTTCCAGATCACCGGAATATTAAGCTCATGGGCAGCCATTGCAGGCATGACGTTCACACAGGTATTGACCAGCACCACATCAGGTCGAGCATGCCGAAGCATCTGGAACAACGGTGCATACGCCACATGGGTCCGCAAATTCTCCGCATCCTGCGCCAATCCCTCATATGGGGTATACATGCCATGCAGCATGAACAGATTCTGTGTCAGAACGGTGATTCCGCGCTTGCGGGCCATTGAGGTCAGCCGCCCTTCACCAGGCGTTACGAGAATACAATCGAAGTACGTACGCATATCTAGACAAAATTGCAATAGCAGCTTCTCGGCCCCCGTAATACTGCGGACGTTGCTAACATGGCTGAATAACATCATTTTCGGCTTGATCGGAGTTCACCTCCTTTAAAATAGCAACCACCGGACGTGTGAATCACCTTATGGAAATATGACCGACAACAGTTGGTCAATCCGGTGACCATACGTGTGCTCCCGCAGGGTTCGTTCCAGAGCACGCAGAGCAATCTCACGACGCTCCTTTTCATGCGTCAAATAAAACTCAACCTTCTCCAGCAGTTCCTGCTGAGAGCTGTAGGTCTCTATCTCTTCCCCTGGCTTGTAAAAACGAGCCAGATCATCTCTTGTATCTGTCAGTTGCAACGTGCCACTGGCAGAAATTTCAAACGTACGCGGATTGGGCGAAGCCCCCGGAATTTTCAGTGAGTTGTTGTTCACCGAATCATCCTGATGGGAACGATGAAGATTAATTACGATTTTGCTGCCGTTGTACGAATCATTGGTCTCGCCCGGAGACATCCAGCGACCCAGCTCAATTTTGTCGCCATACGACTGATAATCTGGGAGACGATCCCACCAGATTCCGTTGATTTTAATGTTACGAGCCATGAGCTGCGGCATAATCGGATTAAAGAAATAGATGCGGTTCCAGTAGGCTGAGCCTGTAAACCCAATCTCACGTCGTACCGAAGCGGGCGAGCTGAGGGGGAAATAGTGAGTCAGAAATGCTCCAAAGGGCAAATAGTGCACAGACGTGCAACCCAACTGACGGTACAGCTCCATGCAGTTCATTTCTAACGTGAACACATAATCATAATTCGTAACGATTTTGGTCGTCGTGTCGGTGTAATATGGATCGTCCGTTAGCCAGATGGCGGTGGGGATGCCCAACTGGCGTACCGCAGTAACCTGCTCCAACGGAAGATCCATTCCATCCAGTGCCAGCATCAGATTCGGACGGAGCTGAGCGGCAATATCTCCTACCGGCTGACGTGGGTCTGTTACGGTAACCTGAGCCGTCATGCTCTGCAATGTGGTAATGACCGCCTCATCCAGCGGAGAATACGGAAGGCCTTTGCCTGAGACGACATACAGTACATGGATCTGTCGAAAAGGGAAAACTGCTTTCATCCGCGCAACAATTGCGTTAGCACGGCCGCGCAGATATCCTTCGTCGTATCCGTCATGCAATCCCGCAGTTCTCCCCTTTTCCCAGGAGGCTGCCGCCGTCTGGTGAACAGCCGGGTCATACGGTCCTGTCGTAGATATCGTCATCACTTTCACTCCTCACTGTTTATGGTGTTTACTTTAGGCCATCGCCTTGTCCAGCAGTTCTTCCATGCGATTGGAGTACATATGCTTTTGCATAGTCGTGTACAATGCGCGCCAGGCCATGCGTTCGCGTTCCCAATCATGCTTGAGATAGTAGTCCAGCTTCACTTTCAATTCATCTGCTCCAGAGAAAGTTTCAATGTCATAGCCTGGTCGGTAATAACGGCTCAAATCCTTCCGAACATCCGTCATTTGAAGCGTGCCGCAAGCAGAAATTTCATATGTCCGAGGATTGATGGACTCCGCTGAAAGCTGGTGTGTATTCCGATTATCCAGTCCGGGGTCTGTCGGGCGGTGCATATTGATGACAATTTTAGAGCCGTTATAATATTGAGCGGTCTCTTCCGGTTCCATAAAACCCGGACGGATAAAGCGTTCCAGCACATCCCGCCGGGTCAGCCGATCCCAGTGCCCACCTACGATCAGCACTCTTTTGTCCGCCAAGAAGGGAGCTAGGTGGTCGAATAGCTTCACACGGTTCCAGAAGGCATTTCCAATGAAGCAAATATCATGCTGATGCTCCCGCTCTACCCGCCGAGGATAAAAGATACGAGCTGACGCAGCCAGCGGCAAATAGTGAACCCTCGTTACTCCCTGATCGCGATAAAACGGCAGGCAAGAAATTTCGTGCGTAAATACGACATCGTAGGATTGACAGATCAACGCCGTATCCTCCGTAAAGTAAGGATCATCTACAAACCATATGGCCGTCCGAATGCCTAGGGCTCGTATTTGCTGTACCTGCTCCAGATGATCCGCCGGAAAAACATGCAGCCCGTTCATGACCAGCACGAGGTCTGGACGTTGAGCCTCGGCGTCAGCTAGCATCGTAGCAGGCGTACCGATGGCGCATGAGCTGCATATTTGGCCTAATGCTTCTTGCACACCTGTGTCTATAGCTGCGAAACCTTGCGGAATATACAACACTTTCAAATGACGAACAGCAGGCTGTATGGCCACGACCTGTGACAGAGCAGCCGTGCAACCGCCCATTCTGCGTCCTTCCCGATAGCCGCATCGGTACGCTTCGCGTTCATTTCCGCTTTGTTGATCGTTCACATCCTTCACCCTGTCCTGTTGTAGGATAAACTTCTGTCACTCCTAAACTATATGCGGAGGGGTCAAACGCATCATGGACGACTGCCACTGCCCGGACAAAATTGGCGTTTGCCCGTCCAACTGCCGAACCGCAAATAACCCCGAAGCTGTGTAGCTTCGGGGGGTTAGCTGTCATGGATGTTCTGCATAGTTTACTGAGCCTTGTAAGCGACCTGGTGTCCATCTTCATAACCTTTGGCAAAGCCTGAATTGAAACCCTCGTTGTAAGCTGCATCATACCCCTGCTGAAATGCCTGCGGATCATGCTCCAATGCAACAGTCCCGGGCTGTGGATTCTCCGCAGAAGGGACTGCCACCGGGTTAGCTTGAGGTTTTTTTCGCCGCCGCAAAAGAGGATGTCTTCTACGTGCAGAATGATGTCCTCTTTTACGGCGTCTTAGAGCAAGCAGACGTCTTCTTCTCCGTTTTAATCTGCGAATGCTGGAACGCCGGGCATCTTTACGTCTTTTGCGGGCTTTTTCCCGAGTGGCGCGTTCCCACCTTGTGCTCATTTTCATTCCTCCTTTGCTTTCTCGTGGTGGTTTCATTTTTCTGAACAGGCACATGGAGCCACGGCTTCATCGGTTTTCCATATACCTGTCGTCTTAATGGAATACCCGCCAACATTTGCGTGATTTCGCCCTGGTAGTTGCTGAGTATACGAATGGTTTCTTCCAGACGGGTAGCCGACATATCCGCATGGGGCGTCAAGTCCGCAAGACTGGTCAGCATCCGGGCAACGGCGTGCTGGCTGGCAGCAATAGACTCCATTATATCCAGCTTGATCTCACGTTCACGCCTCATGCTCATTAGTTCATATCCCCCGAGCCCATGCCTCCCATCATCCCTTCCATGCCGCCACCCTGCTGCTCATCCTGATCCAGCAATGCTTTGAGATTGCTGCAAAGACCAGTCTGAAGCCGCGTTAATCCCTCCAGCATTTCCACCATTTGCTCGTGAATCTCCAAAGGTCGCCCCAGCTGTTCTTCATCGGTGTCAAAGGCGTGGGGCGCCAGATGGTTCAGCGCCCAATTACGCACTTTTTCTGCTTCGACCGCCTTGGCCTCCAGGATCATAGACACATTCCGCTGCATTTTGGAGGCCGCGTCCAGCATGTGAATCATTGCTTGTTCCCTACTCATGTGTTCACTCCCTGCCCTCGGTTGTTACGTTACTCCTCTTCCGGGTATGCCGTTTCCTTCACGACACGAACGAGCATTTCAGCCATTGCTTCCTGAAGATCGGCAATGCCGTTCAGATAGGCCACAATGCTTTTGTTTACTTGTCCCGAGCTGTCGAGAATGCCCGGAATTCCGTCAAAACGCGGCTCCTCATCTGGCAGTTCATGTATGATCTGCGCCATGCGCACAACCACCTGCCGTTCCGCATCCAACAACCTCGACATCTGCTGCTGCGAGTGCGAAATGTGGATCAGCAAATCATCTAACTCGTTATGCATAAGCCCCTCCTTTATGTGCTCCGCCGTGCGGAACGCACGAATTACCTACGGGCTTTCCGCTACTACAGCGTATGCCGCAGCGAGTAGTCGGTTCCGCCTAAAAGCGCCTATTCGATCATCACAAATGCCCTCGCAACACTGGTGGAGCAATAATAGGCTGCTTCTCCGTCAATGCCGACAATTCTTCGGAGGACAAAAATTGAATTGGATAGTCCTCAGCCCGCCAG
Source organism: Paenibacillus peoriae (assembly GCF_022531965.1). Taxonomy (GTDB): domain Bacteria; phylum Bacillota; class Bacilli; order Paenibacillales; family Paenibacillaceae; genus Paenibacillus; species Paenibacillus polymyxa_D. The sequence goes on from NZ_CP092831.1 coordinate 4,620,750, forward strand.
CTCATCACAGCGTAGAGGGTAAGGAATGGTCTTTTCCAGCCGTTGCCGATTTGGTACAGTTGCCCACCTTCAGCATACAGTAACTCGATCCAGCGCTTACGTTGAGCGGGGATATGAAGTGTGGGCAACATGGACATGTTCCCCAGCTCAGGAGCCGCCAGCACAGGCAAGGGTTCCTCTGGCGACTCAGCTACAGGTGCATCAGTGCTGCCGGAAACTGTGACCTCCGGCTTCCCTACCAAGGGAAGTGCCAACAAGTCCAGCTGAGACAATCTGACAGGGCGCACGTTTTCACCTCCCGCAGCACTGACTCCATGCAGATACCGCCTTCTTCCCGGCTCTAACCGAAATACTACACCGGACGGTCCCTGAACAACCGCTCCGATGGGGTAAAAGCTTGCCGCTGATACGTGTGTTTCCTTATCTGTTGAGATCTGGCCGTCCGTCTCCGCTGTACTGAATTTCAGGGTGTGAAACAGCTTATCCGCATCCCCCCACTTTTGTACAAAAAAGGATCGGTTCCGGCTGCTTTCCTCCATTGAACCGCTTGTTTCGGTCGTTAGAGGAAAACCATACACCGTATCCCGATCTCTTTCTTCATAATGGATAAAAGCATCTCCGGCAATTGCCATACGTATCCCCAACAAACGCACACGCAGTAGCCAATCTGCATGGGCCTCCTCAATACTGTGGCAGCCTTCGTCCCAGTAGCCCGTTTTTTTCAGTGTCTCTCTGCGCAGCAATAAACAAAATCCAGCCAAGCTTTCGGTCTCTCGCCATGCATCCGGTTTGGGAACATTGAAGGTCATGGCAAATTGACGTGCTCCATTTTCGTTCATATCAGGAACCTCAATCTGCTGTTCTTTGAATGGACCATTCGTTACAGGCCCAACAACACCCATACACGGATCGCTGTGTAAACACCCTAACAACCGAGCCAACCAGCCGGGGGTCACCATGGAGTTTTGATCCAGTACCACAATAGTAGTGCCTTTTGCCATCATCAGCCCCTGATTCAGGCTACCTATCATTTGCACATCCTTTTTTAACAGCGCATAACGCACAGCGATGCTTTTACGGAGCAAATAGGTGGATGTCCCGTCCGTCGAGCCGCAGTCCACTACAATAATTTCGTGAGGATGGCTCGTATTCTCCTCAATACGGTGAATGCATGCACGGAGCTGTTGAAGCTGATTGCAGGACGGAATGATAATACTGACGCCTTCAAATACTTTGCCGAACGAAGCCTGACCCAACCTGTTACCTTGCTCCTGGCCCCTTTTATATCCTGACCAATAGCCTTTCTTTCCGAGCCGCTTGCTGTGTTTCCTTTGCATATTCAGGCGTTTCATGCCGTTCACTCCTCCGGGTGGCATTATGCCTATACTATATGCCTGGCCCGGTAGGATGGTGTTTCATTGAGATCAAGGTAGAAGTCCTTTCATTTTCAATCCAGCTTCCTGAAGGGAATCGAAGGTTCCTGCGTCGCTCCAATAACGCCGTAAAATATCATATTCCAGCTTGCCTTCAGCAGCATAACAGTTGTTAACATCCGTGATCTCAAGCTCACCACGTGCCGAAGGTGTAATTTGCCGGATTTTATCGAACACGGCAGTATCGTACATATAGATACCCGTAACGCAATATTTGGATTGGGGATGCTGCGGCTTTTCTTCAATCCGCGTAATGCTCTCCGGGCGCTCAGGATCAAACACGGGTACCCCGTAACGACGGGCATCTGCCACCTTTTTCAACAACACTCTGGCGCTCCCCGGGGGCTGTTGCTTGAATCGTTCGATCACAGGTCCCAAGTCTTCCTTGAACAAATTATCACCTAACAAAACAGTGAATTTCTCTTCTGCCTGCATATAGCTTCTTGCCAGTTCGAGTGCTTCCGCAATGCCGCCCGCCTTTTCTTGAATCCGGTATGTCAGTTGGACACCATAATCACTGCCACTGCCCAAAAAATCGGTATACAGTCCGGCCGATTGTTTACCAATAATAATAAGCATATCCGTGATCCCGGCCTGTCGCAGCCTCTCGATACCATATACGATCATGGGATACTTGCCGACCGGAAGCAGATGCTTGTTGAGTAATGTAGTCAACGGATGAAGGCGCGATCCGGTTCCTCCTGCGAGAATAACCCCTTTCATATCTTCCTTCCTCCTTCGACAGCATGTTCAGTGCATACAACCCCAGCGTTTCCAGTTTCGATGAACATTCTGGGATCTATGCTCCATTTCTCTATAAACAAACGATAGTTCCGCTCGATCAGCTCTTCGATCCAGGAAGTTTCCGAGCGTGAGAAGCTCGCATTCCCCTCGTGATAGACAAAACAGTCGTTGCACATGAGCAGCTTGTAGCCATGCACACGTGCGCGCAGACAATAATCGTCATCCTCATAATGTCCGGGACTGAACCGTTCATCCAGCAATCCGATCCGTTCCATCAGATCACGCCGGAATAACAAACAAAATCCGACCAACCGCTTAACCTCCTGCCACCTGGAGGGATTACTTACATTATTCTGCTCCGCATATCTCAGACAGCTGGCCAAATCTCCTTCCAAGCCGTGTATCTGCTGAATACCGCTGACGCAATTCGTCACCGGTCCCACCAATCCCACGATGCTTTCGCTCTGCAATGCAGCTAACATATTCGATAGCCATCGCCGCGTAACCGTCACATCATTGTTTAAAATAACGAACTGGTCACCTGAAGCCAGCCGGAGCCCCGTGTTACATGCTGCTGGAAAGCCTTTGTTTTCAGGAAGACGTATACTGATCAGCCGCTCGGATGCACAAAAATCATCCGTTCCGTCATTCGAAGCGTTGTCCACAACAATGATTTCATACGGTACATCTATCGTATGTGTCCGAATCGCCTCAATGCACGGCTTTAACAGATGCAGGCCGTTATAAGTCGGAATAATGATGCTCGTCAGACTCATAGCTTATTCCTCCCTTTGGCAACGTCTACCCGTGTTGGAACAGGCCCGAGCGGGGAGTACCCGGCTACCTGAAACACCGCCGTCAGTGCCTCTGCATGGTCACCGACGATCAACTGTTCCATAGCGTTCCCTTTGCCAACATTGAAGGTCCGCTTACGGTTCGTTTTAATGACATCAACAGCATGTACTGCCGCCACGATCATGCCATACAGAATTGCCATGGCGTGGGCTTTTGGCGGTACGGCAAGCACGGCTGAGCCAAGCTGATCCAGTAAACGCCGAGATAATGCATGCGGTACCGCGGTCAATGAGCTTGCTCCCAAATCCGGTCTGCGCAGTACGCGATTCAGGAATGCTTTGCACCGTGTCACGCTGTCTTGCTGGGCATAGGGGGGCAAATGTCTGCCCAGATCATTAAGCGCGACATCCGTTCCCTGATCCACCGCGTGGAGAAAAGGCAGCAAATCAGATGCTGGAATCGGCAAATCTCCGTCCACGAACAGCACAATATCAGCCTGCGTCATACGCGCGCCTACTGCACGGCCAACATCATGCCCCAGTCGATCGGGCACGTTGACGAGAGTCACATTAGGATGATGTTTGGCTACGGTGGAGCGCGTGCCGTCCGTGCAGCCGTTCAATACGACAATGATATCCGTAAGCGGGAGTTTTTCCAGCTCGCTCAGCACCCGTTCAATCGTAGCCTCTTCATTACAGGCGCTGACCACGGCCGCTGCGGTTCCCTGTAATACAATATCTCCCGGAACTTCGCGTTCCACAGGTGGAGTCACTTCGGTCATTCCTGTTGCCCGAGGTGTGGGCTTTCTCACCCTACGGCTATGCATTGAAGTCGTCGTTCCTCGTTTTCGCTGAACACGTCTGATCCCCCAGCTCGGTTCTTCACGCTTCCCTCTGCGATACGGTCTACTCACAGTTTCACCTCGTCTCTGATCCGTTTGCGCTCCAAATCCGTAAAGCCCGCACGCGTTCCCAGATGCGATGTAAGCCAGGCAATGGCATCCAGATGATCCTGAACAATTACACCTGCCAGCGGGTCCTTGCCGTTCTGTTTTTTACGTGTCGCATTTATTTTACCGACAGCTATTCCATATACAGTCACCACTCGTAACCCGGAAGCGATGGACATAGCTTGAAATAAGGGAGGTTTCTCCAAGGGCTTTGGACCTATTTTATTTAGAGCCTTTTGACTAATGGCGTGTGGAATGCCAGTCATAGACGCTCCCCCTAAATCAGCACGATTCGACAAGATATTCAATACATGCTTTGCCTCCACTACAGGATGTACGGGCGTACGATTCACAGGTCCATGGTAATCATTCAGCACCACATCCGCTCCTGCACATATGGCGTGTATAAACGGTCGGAGTCTAACGCAGGGAATGACGATATCCCCATCCAGGAAAAGCAGGATCTGTCCGGATGCCGCCTCCGCTCCAACACGACGGCCAACATCATGTCCGAGCGGTTCCGGGAAAGAAAGTACACGAGCTCCCGCCGCTGCTGCCACCTTCGCCGTTCTATCGTGTGATCCGTTCTCAACGACGATAACCTCTGTATGTGGATGGACACGGCGCGCCTCGCGAATCACAGCTCCAATTGTTTTTTGCTCATTCATGGCCGGAATAATGACAGATACGAAAAACTTTCCCACTGATGACGGTCCAGATGGTCGCTCTTCGCCGATCTGTGCCCCTCTCTCCGTGTCGAGTACCTCCCTCATGGCAGGGGTCTTATGCATGTTCGGCATTCGTAACGGCAGCCACATCTTAGAATGATAGTATGCGCCGGAATGCCGCCTCCGTTTGATCTTGTATCCAGCTCTTCCCTGCTTCTTCATGCTCCCGTCTCACCTCCCTTCCTGCTGTATAGATGGACAGCATGATTAGGACAGTTCAACATAACCTATGCGGTCCAAAAGCCGTGTGTAACGGCAAGCGTGGAGTCTTTTCGACATAGCAATTTTCGACTTTATTTTACATAACTTATTAATCCTATTAAATAAGTGAGTTATTAGGGTCTAAAGATTCATTTTGGATAAATTTGTGACATAGATCTTCTCGTCTGTCATTCTCTGTGCTAATATCAGAGCCAGATGATGGGAGTTCAAAAAATCAACATTAGTTTTTTTTGCATAAGTCATTATTTTCCATTATCCACCATTATTCTATTTTCTTTATATACGACAGGAAAGGAGGAGTTTGTCACCTTTTTAGGCCACATGCTTCATACTGCAGTACCCTCTTTTCACGTACGCTTCATGAAAAACACTTCGGTATTTCTCTTCATGTTCCATTTTCTTCTATTCCAGACGACAACACGACCTACATAAATGGCGCAATGCCTTATTCAAGACAGGATGATTCATCCTGACATTAATCGAGGAGAGTGAATTTTTAATGAAAAAAGTATGGGTTTCGCTTCTTGGAGGAGCTATGTTGTTAGGGTCTGTCGCGTCTGGTGCATCAGCGGAGAGTTCCGTTTCGGGGCCGACTCAGCTTACACCGACCTTTCACGCCGAGCAATGGAAAGCCCCTTCCTCGGTATCGGGTGACGACATTGTATGGAGCTATTTGAATCGGCAAAAGAAATCGTTATTGGGTGCGGACGACTCTAGTGTACGTGAACAATTCCGAATCGTTGATCGCACAAGCGACAAGTCCGGTGTGAGCCATTATCGGCTGAAACAGTATGTAAACGGGATTCCCGTATATGGAGCTGAACAGACTATTCATGTGGGCAAATCTGGTGAGGTCACCTCTTACTTAGGAGCGGTGGTTACTGAGGATCAGCAAGCTGAAGCTACGCAAGGTACAACTCCAAAAATCAGCGCTTCTGAAGCGGTCTACACTGCATATAAAGAAGCAGCTGCACGGATTGAAGCCCTCCCTACCTCCGACGATACGATTTCTAAAGATGCTGAGGAACAAAGCAGTGTAAGCAAAGACACTTACGCCGAAGCAGCTAACAACGAAAAAACGCTATCCATTGATAAAGACGAGCTGAGTCTTGATAAAGCGTCTGCCTTGAAAGATAGCAAAATTGAAGCGGTGGAGACAGAAAAAAGTTCCATTGCCAAAATCGCTAATCTGCAGCCAGAAGTAGATCCTAAAGCCGATCTGTACTTCTATCCTAAAGGGGAAGACCTGCAGCTGGTTTATGTAACAGAAGTCAATGTTTTAGAACCTGCCCCACTGCGTACTCGCTACATTATTGATGCCAATGATGGCAGCATCGTATTCCAGTATGACATCATTAATGAAGCGACAGGCACAGGTAAAGGTGTGCTTGGTGATAGCAAATCATTCAACACGACGGCTTCCGGTAGTAGCTACCAGTTAAAAGATACAACACGCGGTAATGGTATCGTGACTTACACGGCCTCCAACCGCCAAAGCATCCCAGGTACCCTTCTGACCGATGCCGATAATGTATGGAATGATCCAGCCGGCGTGGATGCCCATGCATATGCTGCCAAAACATATGATTACTATAAGTCTAAATTTGGACGCAACAGCATTGACGGACGCGGGCTGCAACTCCGTTCGACAGTCCATTACGGTAGCCGCTACAACAACGCCTTCTGGAATGGCTCCCAAATGACTTATGGAGACGGGGATGGTAGCACATTTATCGCCTTCAGCGGGGACCCCGATGTAGTGGGACATGAACTTACGCACGGTGTCACAGAGTATACTTCGAATTTGGAATATTACGGAGAGTCCGGTGCATTAAATGAAGCTTTCTCGGACGTTATCGGCAATGACATTCAGCGTAAAAACTGGCTTGTAGGCGATGATATTTATACGCCAAACATTGCAGGCGATGCCCTTCGCTCTATGTCAAATCCTACGCTGTATGATCAACCAGATCACTATTCCGACTTGTATAAAGGCAGCTCCGATAACGGTGGCGTTCATACGAACAGCGGCATTATTAATAAAGCCTACTATTTATTGGCACAAGGTGGTACTTTCCATGGGGTAGCTGTAAATGGAATTGGCCGCGATGCAGCGGTCCAAATTTACTATAGTGCCTTTACGAACTACCTGACTTCTTCTTCTGACTTCTCCAACGCACGCGCTGCTGTGATCCAAGCGGCAAAAGATCTGTACGGTGCGAACTCGGCACAAGCAACTGCAGCTGCCAAATCTTTTGATGCTGTAGGTGTAAACTAAATCATATACGCTATAATCCTCATATTCTCGTCCATAGACCGTTGCCGTTGTGCAACTGTCATGTGGCCCTACTCATACAATGGACGAAAAAATAGGGGTGCAGTGTACAAGTCTGCGCCCCTTCCCCCCTTATTTATGGCGTCCCCTCAAAGGGGCGCCCTTTTCATATTCATAGAGTCCCTACGATCATTTTCGACTAAATAAGACAAATAAACCGTAAATCAGGGACTAAAGATTCATTTTGGGGTATTTTGTAAAATTAATCTTCTCGTTCGACAACCTCTGTGCTAATATCAGAGCCGAGACGATGAAATTGCAAAAAAAATAAACCTTAATATTTTACATAAGGTCATTTTTATCCAGCCTCTTCACGTTTCAAAGGAGCAACAAGACTTACATATATGACGCTAGGCTTCTGCAAACAGGGTGTTTTTTACCCCAACATTAATTAAGGAGAGTGAGTATGAATTGAAAAAAGTATGGGTTTCACTTCTAGGAGGAGCTATGTTATTAGGAGCCATTGCGCCTGGAGCCTCCGCAGCTGAAAATTCTGTTCCCGATCCGACTCAGTTTACGCCAACATTCCAAACGGTGAACTGGAAGTCTCCTTCAACGGTAACAGGCGACAATCTGGTCTGGAGCTTTTTAAATCGACAACAAAAAACATTATTGAGTCTGGACGATACCCACATCGGTTCCCATGTGCGCGAGCAATTTCGTATCGTGGATCGCACCAGTGACAAATTTGGTACAAAGCATTATCGGTTAAAACAATATGTAGACGGAATTCCCGTATTTGGAGCCGAACAGACCATCCATGTGAACAAGTCTGGTCAAATCACCTCTTATTTGGGAGCTGTCATTTCAGAAAATCAACAAGCCGATGCTAAAGAAAATACAACTCCAAAAATCAGTGCTACTGAGGCTGTATATACCGCTTATAAAGATGCAGCTATACGGGTTCAGTCTCTCCCTTCCTCCGCCCCAATCGTTCCTGAACCTTACGAGGGTACAAGTAGTGTAAGTAAAGACACTTACGGAACAGCATCTAACAATGAATTTTCAATCTCTGTTGATAAGGACTCCTTGGATTTGGATAAAGCAGCTGAACTGGAGAACAGTACATTGGAAGTGGTAGAGCCTGCATCCTCTATTCCCAAGATTGCAAATCTGGAACCAAGCGTGGACCCTACAGCAGAACTGTACATCTATCCCGATGGAGACTCCACACGTCTCGTCTATGTAACCAAAAGTTAATACTCTACAGCCCACTCTGCTGCGCACACGTTACTTTATTGACGCTAATGACGGAAAAATCGTATTCAAGTATGACATTCTTAACGAAGTGATCGGCACAGGGCGCGGTGTATTCGGCGATACCAAAACATTTGAAACCACAGTCTCGGGCAAGAAGTATCAACTAAAGGATACGACTCGTGGTAAAGGAATCCTAACTTATAACGTCCACAACACCGAGACGCTCCCCGGCACCCTGTATACAGATTCCGATAACGTATGGGAAGATCCTGCTGCGGTGGATGCCCACGCTTACGCTATCCGCACTTACGATTATTACAAGGATAGATTTGGACGCGACAGCATTGACGGGCATGGCATGGCTATCGCTTCGGCAGTCCATTACGGCGCAAAGAACTACAATAATGCCCACTGGGGTGGCACTCACATGCTTTACGGAGACGGAGACGGCACGTTATTTGCCCCTTTTAGCAGCGATCTTGAAATTGTTGCCCATGAGCTGACACACGGTGTAACCGAGCATTCATCAGGGCTCGTGTATTTCGCTGAATCTGGTGCATTAAGTGAAGCCATCTCAGATATTATAGGCAACGACATTGAGCGTACCAATTGGGATTTCGGCAAAGTCGCTTATACTCCTAATATTAAGGGCGACGCCATTCGCTCCCTTTCCGATCCTGCCAAATACGGTCAAGTCGATCACTACAGCAATCTCTATCCTGATCCTAACAACGAGGATTATGGTGGAGCCCATATTAATAGTGGCATTATTAATAAAGCCTACTATCTACTGGCACAAGGAGGCACCTTCCATGGTGTCAAGGTAGATGGAATCGGACGTGATGCAGCCGTATATATTTATTATAATGCCTTCACCAATTATCTGACTTCTACGTCTAACTTCTCCACCGCGCGTGCCGCTGTTATCCAAGCGGCCAAAGATAGTTATGGTGAAAATTCAATAGCCGTAACCTCTGCTATGAAGTCTTTTGACGCTGTAGGTGTGAGATAAGTGAAATAATACAAACTTCCCCGATATTACAAGTCTACCCCCTTCCCTTTTATGTATACGGCGTCCCACTATGGGACGCCTTTTTTCTAGTATAAAGTTGATTATGGACACTTATATTCCTGGCTTCTTATTATTGCCCCATCGCAATCCAAAGGACCAACCCTTCACATATCGGTCCCGAGTGTATGCGTTCCACAGTAAGTACTACCGAATGCCTCTGACGTTGTGTGACGGATACCATCACTCCCGGTATACTCGCATTGGCAGTGATTACATATTGTGTATCTATAAATGGCTTCTCAAATACAACGCTCACTTCGCCCCTATCTGCCCGTGCGGGTAGGTGAAAAGAAATGCTCCCATATTGTGGTGAAGCTATATGATCGTCAGAAGCCTCGTCACTGGTCGCTGATCCATCGTGAATGGCATTCAAGTCTAATTCTTCTTTCTCCGTATCGAAGGCTAGATCGATATCTTGCTCAGGCAAGATCACACGCTGCTTTGGGCGGTGTCTTCCTTCCGCAATGTGAATACTGGTTATGGAACAATCCAGTAATGAATCTTGCTCTGCCTGATCTTCCGTCGTAATAGACGGTTTATCGTTATCCATCCTGCATTCCGTATCTGACTCAGGCACAGACAACAGCAGTACAGATGCTCGATTCATCTGCATCGCTTCCTCTAGCGTTTTGGGAAGCTTATGCTTCTTCCACGCCGCTTCCTCTACAGCTTGAACGGAGGTATCCTTCTCTACAGGGGCAGGAACCGTTGCCGTCCCGCGCTGGCTCGGTCTAGGACTGCCGGAAGTCGAAGCCGCTTTTTCCTTGTTAACACGGCGGGAGGGAACCGCATTGGAAGGGTTACGTCGCGCTGTTCTTTTATCCTTAGGGCTATGGTTCGTACGATGGTTCATGGTGACCGCTCCTTTGGCACAGGAGTGAACCAGCGGTCGCTCCGCTTCATTCACCCGGCTGGGTATCATGGCTAATGCCTATAAGATAACCTATGCGCGTAACAGCGCCTGCGTCACTCCGTTGCGCAGTCCGTTATGATTTGTGCCCAGCGTTGTGCTGAGTGCTGCCACAAAAATCGTCTCCGTACCTCGCCAAGTCCGGCTTCTCCCATCCGTCGTCGCAAGTCAGGTTGCTGGAGCAGCCTGATGATGGCATCGGCCATTTCCTGCTCACCGTGAGACGGATACACAAGCCAGCCTGTCTCGCCGTGTTGTACTACCTCTGGAATACCGCCGATTCGTGAAGCGACCACCGGCACTCCTGCCGCCATAGCTTCCAGATTGACCAGCCCGAAGGCCTCATCCTTCACTGAAGGAACAACAGTCACATCGGCTAGCTGATATAGCGAGGCCAATGCTGGATGCGGAACATAGTCTAGGAATTGCACATGCTTCCCCAACCTTAGTTTACGCACCTGCCGATGCAACGACGCCGTATACGGCGTGAGGCGGTCATGCCCGTAATAGGCACTACCTGCAATGAGCAGCAGTACGCCCGGGCAGGCGCGGACGACATGCCGCAGGGCCTTGAGCAGCCGGTGAACGCCCTTCCCTGGCATCAGTCTGCCCGCAAATAATACGATTTGGCGGCCTGACCAGCCGAAATCGTCCAATCGCGCCGACCTGGCCGCTTCTGCTGCTGGAGTCCACCGTGGCAGGAAATCGCCAGGATGGATACCCAGCTTGTTTACGACGATGCGTTTCCTGACTGCTTCGGAACAGTCAGAAGCTACGATTGCTCCCAAATACGCACTGTTCACAATAATGCGATCCATTGATGCCAGTAGCCTACCCATGTCCTTCCGTTCAAGGTGAGGCTCCCGGATGAACGTGGTCGAATGCAAGGTCAGCACAACTCGGCTATTGGGCAAAGCCTCGCGAATGGCATACGCAACTGCCGGGCGGTTGTGTACATCTACTACCGCTGGTGACCATCTCTTTAAATCGGCAATCACCTCAGAAATATAACCTGCTCCCCGCGTAAAACGCATACAGGGAATTCCGTCGACATCGCCATGATCCGATGCCTCTGCTCCCTTTATGCCATAGATCTGCGCCTGAAGCTCATGACTAGCCAGCGGTACCATGCGGGCAATTACCCGCTCCACAGAACTGCTGCGGGGCGAAGGTATAACAAAGGAGCCCGGTGTAACAACTGCTACCTTCGGCCTCTGCATCACCACACCTACTTTCTGACCTTATTCCAACACTCTGCAACACTCATCTTGTATCATATCGTCTGCCTCCCTGAAAGGTGCCTCGCTTCTAACTTTGGGCTTACCGCAAGGCTAGCGTCCATGCCTGGCCGATCTTTGATACATATGATGGACTACAATCACAGTATGATCAGTTGGAGTGCTACAAGGAGGGCGGACATACTCATGTTGCATGTCGGCGTCATGCTCAACCCGGCAACCTACCGGGGCATTCCCGCCATGAGGACGCGATATGAATCCATCGCCAATTACGAGGACGCCGGGTTAAGCTACGAGCTCATCCCCTGCTTTCTTCGTCTGGAGGATATTCATATAGCGACCGGAACATGCCGGGCTTTTGTTAAACACGGCAACGAGTATCGGCAAATGACTCTTCCGTTGCCGCCGGTCATCCACAATCGGACTCTCTATCGGCAAAATGAAAATGCTAGAGATATCAACAAGCTTGTACAAAAGGGATACTATATTTTTAATGAACAAAACCGTTTCCCCAAAGACCATATACATGCAATTCTGCAGGAAGACCCTCTGCTACGCATCCACCTCCCCAAAACCTTGCAAGGCAACCTTTCCTCCATCCATACCTTAATGGAGGAAACCGGAGATGTTGTCATTAAACCCAGTAGCGGTAGCGTGGGTAGAGGAATTATGCGTCTGCGGCATTCCCGCGGAGGCTGGACTTTGCAATGTGCACATCCTTCTATACCTGAGCGTTGGTCCACACTACGTTTGCATGTCGGAGAACTCCCGTTATTTCTACACAAACGACTGCTGCATGTGCCTCATATCGTACAGGAAACCATACCGCTTGCTTTGTACAACAATCGTCCGTTTGATATCCGTGTGACGGTTCAGCGCGGATATGGCGGTATCTGGGGTGTGACAGGCATGTTCGCTAAAATTGCTCCTTCCCACACCTTTGTCTCCAATGTGGCACAGGGGGGGACGGCCCGTTCCTTACTGGAGGTGTTATCACAAACAGAGACGGTTCAGACTTCGAACGCAGTCCGGTTAATGAATGAACTAGAGCGGCTCTCGTTACAAATCGTGCACCGACTGGCACAAACCCTTCCTCGTCTCGCCGATGTCGGTCTGGATCTGGGAATTACCCGTGAAGGCAAGATTGTTTTTATCGAATGCAACGGTCGTGACCAGCGCTATGGCTTCAGCCAGGCTGGCATGCACAATGTCTGGAAAGAAACATACACTCAGCCGATGGCTTACGCTCGTTGGCTTCTCGAACGGATGCCTTCGTCAGATACCGAACGTTCACCAGGCCGTCCACTGTATTGATTTACGTCACATTCTGTGTCAATATAGTTCAGAGCGGCCGGACAGGTTCCGGCCAAGACGGCTCGGAAATGAACAAGGGGGATCTGTAATGGCAAAACAGTGGCTGCGGCTCATGACGGAGCTATCATCGCGCAAGTGGGTGTGCCGGATTGTGGGCTCCTTCGCGCAAAGCGGTGCAAGCCGACTTTTTATCCCCACCTTTATACGTACGTACCAGATCCAGACGCATGAGGCTGAACAGGAATGGAAGGAATACCGTTCTCTGAACGCCTATTTTACACGCAAATTAAAAGCGGGCATGCGCCCGATTGATACGAACGCCGAGGTGATGACCAGTCCGGTGGATGCACGGATTACTTTCACTGGCCCAATTACGTCCGGCACTCTTTTGAATGTCAAAGGGCAGGACTATACGCTGGAAGAGCTTCTTAACCGCTCTCCGCGTCTTGAAAAATACACACACGGCTATGCTTTTGTACTCTATCTCAGCCCGACGGATTATCATCGCATTCATGCACCAGTATCCGGTACGCTGGTAGAAAAAGAGCATCTGCGCGGCAAGGTATACCCAGTGAATGACTTCGGCTTGCAGCATATGCGAGCAGTTCTTAGCCGCAATGAACGACAGATTACGTACATCGCCCACGAATACGGTGAGGTGGCGGTCGTTAAGGTTGGCGCAATGAATGTGAGTAGCATCAAATATACGGATGATAAAGCCGTCTCATGGACAAAAGGAGACGATCTCGCCTATTTCGAATTTGGGTCAACCGTCGTTTTGCTAACTGAGAACGGTACGTTTGAGCCAGACCCCGCATTGAAGCTGGGGGATGTGGTGAAAATGGGACAACGTCTGGGTTGCTTTCGACATGATCCCAAAGCATAAGTGAATATATCATAACAGGATTATAGCTACACATATGAGCATTGGGATCGAATGATATAAATTGCTCATATAAAAAAGGACCCGGCGTAATGGCTCGGGTCCTTTTTTTGGAATTTATCCTTTATATTTGTCATGCGTTACTCCCATTATGCCTAAATCCGAAACAGCTTGTCCACCGTCTATAACATTACCGGATCTCAGACGGACTTTTCCCCGTGTATTGCTTGAATTGGCGGCTGAAAAAAAAGATGTCACGATACCCCAAAGCCTCTGCCACCTCGGTCACATTCATTCCCGCATGCAGCAGTAGATGCTGTGCACGCTCAATCCGCATGCTGATAATATGAGATTGCGCGGAAACACCTAGCAGCTCCTTGAATTTAATCGAAAAATAACGCGGTGACAGCCCTGCCCGTGCAGCTAAATCCTCGACGCGATGAGGAAGTCCCGGATGCTGACGCACGTAGTTGGCCGTTTCCCGAATGACCTCGGTGAGCTGGTTACTGGCCTGTTGCTCCTGCGGCTCCTTACGGTCCGCACGCAGCAGATGAATCATCAGTTGTTTTAGAATCAGCTTGCCTTCCTCGTCAGCTCCGTAAGCACGCTCCAGGCGCAGTCGAACGTACCTGGCAAGCATATGCTCTACCTCGAACGTTTCCTCCAGCATACGGTAGCTTGCAGGGACTAGCTCTGGTTGTTCGATGAGATCAAAATGAATATAGGTAAGTATGAGCGGCTTTTGCGGGTTATGTGTGGCACGGGTATCATCCCCCGGCTTGAACAGGAAGCAACTCCCCTTGCTCACCGGATACGATGTTCCGTTTAAAACCACTGTTCCTTCTCCGCTCCATACATAGAATAAATCATAGTTTGGCATCGGCTTCTCGCGTACCTGCCATTTCCAGCCCGGCTCGCACACAATTTTGGCGAAGGCCGACAACAGGATAAACGATGACGCAGATGTATCCAGCAAAATCTGCACCTCCTCTTGTTAATCTTTGGTTGTCCTCTATCCCGTTAATTTATAATATAAGCTCAGCGCCTTCATTAAGCAAAAAAATGCGTTTTTATGCTCCCAGATGCTTTTGCGTGACGCTTACCGTGTGTGATGCTATAATATGTAATCAAAATGACTTGGAAGGATGAAACGGGAATGAATCCACTGGCAGCGCAGTTAAACCAAAACATTCAGACAGGCAACGAGCATGTATATCAAATGCTTTCTCTTTTAGGGAAAGAAATTTATTTCCCAAAAGAGGGGATTTTGAGTCAATCCGCAGAAGCCGGGAAGCTTGCTAAAAAGTACAACGCCACGATTGGTATTGCTACGGAAGGTAACGGTCCTATGCATTTGGAGGTCATTCAGGAGAAGCTGTCCGCTTACAATCCCAAGGATTTATACCCTTACGCACCCCCTGCGGGCAAACCTGAACTTCGTAGTGTATGGCGTGACAAAATGCTGAAGGAAAACCCTTCATTGGCTGGAAAAGGTTATGGCCTTCCCGTAGTTACGAACGCGCTGACCCATGGTTTGAGCATCGTTGCCGACCTGTTCACGGATGAAGGGGACGCTGTCATTTACCCAGACAAAAACTGGGAAAACTATGAGCTGACTTTCGGTATTCGCCGTCATGGACGTTTGGTGAATTTCCCGTTGTTCACAGAGGATCAACGTTTTAATAGTGAAGGATTACGCGAGGCGCTACTGGCACAGAAAGAATACGGCAAAGCAATCGTTGTGCTGAACTTCCCGAATAACCCGACGGGCTACACACCGGGAGTCGAAGAGGGTAAAGCGATTGTTGCTGCCATTCAGGAAGCCGCAGAAGCAGGCATCAATGTCGTAGTTGTGACGGATGACGCTTATTTTGGTCTGTTCTTCGAGGACTCCCTGCATGAATCACTATTCGGTCAGTTAGCTGGACTTCATCCGAGAATTCTACCCGTCAAAATTGACGGAGCTACCAAAGAAGAATTCGTTTGGGGCTTCCGTGTCGGATTTATTACCTTTGCTTCGGAACATCAGGATGTACTGAGCGCACTGGAACAAAAAACATTAGGGATTATTCGGGCAACGATTTCGAGCGGTCCTCACCCATCTCAAACCTTCGTCCTGGATGCCCTCAAATCACCCGATTTTGAACAACAGAAAAATGAAAAGTTCCAAATTATGAAGGGGCGGGCTAATAAAGTCAAAGCGTTGCTCGATAGTGGAAAATACGGAGATGTATGGAGCTACTATCCTTTCAATTCGGGTTATTTTATGTGCCTTAAGCTGAACGGCTTGTCCGCTGAACGACTGCGCACACATTTGCTGGAACAATATGGGGTAGGAACAATTGCGCTGGGTGAATATGATCTCCGAATCGCATTCTCATGTATCGAGGAAGAGTATCTGGAAGACCTGTATGACATTGTTTACCGTGGCGCACAAGATTTGTTGAACGCATAATATGTAACAGATTCAATATAGCATCATTAGCGGTATGCCGGATGTTGTGGCATACCGCTTTTTAATGGGCTGAACCATTGTAAGTCACACTTCGAAACAAACTATCCTTCAGCAGCGAGCATTGATTCTTGTGCGAGTGGCAGCAGGATGACTACCTCCGTTCCGACTCCGGGCTCACTCTCATAGTGTATACTTCCGTTCATGGCTTCAATGATTCGAAAGGAGACGACCGTTCCCAGTCCCGTTCCTACCTCTTTGGTTGAAAAAAACAAAGTACCCACTCGCTCCAGATGCTCCTGACTCATGCCTTTTCCTGTATCCCTAATATGCAGACATGCCTTCTCTTCCTGAATCGCCAGCTTTATGTATACCCTGCCTCCATCATCCGCAGCTTCGATCGCATTTTTCGTCACATGTATTAACGCCTGTAACAGCTGATTACGATCCATATGTACGTATATTTCATTCCTTAGCTCAGTATACAGTCTTACGCCTTGCTTGGTCGCCATCGGTTTCAAAAGCAAAACAATCTGTTGAACCATGCCAGACAGATCCATCAGCTCTGTGTTCCCAATCTGCGGTCTGGATAAGTTCAGATAGTCGCTAATAATTCTTTCAGCCCGATCGACCTCTGCTAGTGCCAAAGCAATATATCTGCGATTTTTCCCTTCTAGCCCTGACTGAACCATTTGCAAGAACCCTTTAATAACGGTCAATGGATTCCGTACTTCATGAGCCATAGAGGCAGCCAGTTCACCTAACGTATTCAGATGCTCAGCATATTTAATCTTTCTTCTCATTTCTTCCCGTTCCAAACTAAACTCCATCCAGAAAGAGGAGGCTCCAATGCTTAGGAATTGAATCATACCGAACCAGAGTATTGCCCGGATCAGCTCGATCTCATCCTTATCTAGCCTTCCATTGACCCAGGAATGTATTAACAGAAATATAAACATGGCAATACTAGTCCATATACTCATTAGCATATTCATGCCCACCCGAAGCAATATACTATTGAGCTGCATAAACTTTTTTCTCACCAAGAGAGGCCCCAAATAACACAACATCATGCTGGGAAAACTCACCACTATAGACTCAGGATCTATATACATACGAGCCATCACCATCAACGTTATATTCAGAAGCCCTGCCTTAGGACCAAAATATAAAACAGAAAGGATCAGAGGAACATATCGAAGATCCCAAAATAGTCCATACCAAATATACGAAAACATAAGGCAAAGCACAGAAGACACACCCAGCACCCCTCCCATAAGCAACGGGGTATGTTTCATATGCCGATGATCTGACAAAGCGCTATATACCAATAACGGTACAAACACAAGAAATATGTTCACGAGCAGCTTATCTATCAGCATCTCGTCTTTCCCACTTTCCAAGTGATAATGATTACGTACTTCTTCTATTCTCGACAATACGTGTCTTTTCCTCTCTCCTCCCCTACATCTGATGAAAAATATAAGGCGATTCAGCAACATACCTGAGCAATGGCCCACGCAATCTGAAAATCCACTTCATAAGATACGATGTATCCTTTATCACAATGACCGAGAGGAGAATGAGCATGGGAGCAGAAGAAACAAGAGGCGGTTACGGTGGTTACGGCGCATTCACAAGCACAGGAACAATTCTGGTACTGTTCATTTTATTAGTTATCATCAGCAAAACGATCTTTATATAAGCTGACGGATATCTGCACCCACGGCTATGATAGCAGTACAAAAAAAGGCTAATTCGCAAGCAGCAAGTGCTGCCTGCGAATTAGCCTTTACTTTATTCACATAGATACAAATCACACTTCTTCTTCATCCTGACCGTCCAAACGCCATTTTTTGGCTTGAGCGCCTCGTAGCAGGAACACTACTGCAACTCCCCCAAGCAACGTGAGCAGTGTAGACAGTAGATCTTCCGTTCCCTTTGCCAGAAAAGGAAGCCACAGAACCACAGCAGCCGGCAACGTCAACCGAACAACAAAGTCGAGAAAAGACGCACGACGACTATGCGCAGGAATCGGATACAACTGAAGCCATAACGAATCCTTGTGATACTGCCTTAGTGAAGTGACCTGTACACCAATGAGGAATATGAAAAATAAATATACTGCAATACCAATCCAACTAGCATGGGTGATATATATAATTAACAACCCCAGAATCCCGAGCCGAATGACAATACCTGCTGGCTCTGTGCGCAGGAACGTCTTAAACAGCAGATAACGATACGCTCCCCTTCTGTTCCAAGGTATGTTACCTCCCAACCAGGATAGCCAACGGCGCGGCGTCACTCTCTGCGTAAGGGCGGGCACATCGACAAACCAGCCCAAAGTGCGCATCACCCGAGCAGCCTGCATACCCTCTGTACGAATCAGCTTTTCCCAAGCCACTAGCAGCTTGACCGGAAAACGCAGAACAAGCACGTACACCACACCGACCAATATGATAAATGGTACGCTGTGTAGTGGAGGCTGCCATAGCCATGCGGCTACCATCAGCACAGCCAACACCCACCGAAGCAGACGATAGCCTATACTCCCGCCAATCGATACCATACGAAGCTCTTGCCAGCCGCCGTAGCTGAATAGCAGCTTTAATAGCACGAACAGTAGCAGGGTCAGTAGCAACGGCTTAGGCGCGGAATCACTGCGAATATACAGCGGCCACACGATAATAGACAGCAATAGCAAACCGAATATTTTATACACCACACCCCGAATCAGGCTGGCCTTAAAATAATAGTGCATTGCGTGCTCCTGTGGACGGAGAAAAACAATATCCGCTGCGTTTAAATACGTACGAAAGCTCGCATGAGCAATCGGAATAGCCACAATAAGCATGATCCAGCGGATGGGCAAATCCGGTGGAGTATGCATTAGTAGCGACGTGTACCATGCGGCAAAGGCAATCAGTGCAAAGCCGAACACCACCGCCAGACCGCTCTGAATGACATAGCCCAGATAAGGCAACACCTGTCCCCAGAACGCTACACGTCTTTCTTTATGCAGACGTTGCAAATCCATGCTCATTCCCTGCCCTGTACCAGCTCATAAAATGCATCTTCCAGCGGCATGCCCGGCTTACCCGCCTGTGCTGTCACTTCGTCCAGCGTACCCTGCGCAATGATGGCACCCTGATGAAGTACAATGAAACGATCGCAATAATTTTCAATCGTGGACAAAATATGAGAACTGAGTAGAATGGACGAACCCGAACGCTTCATCTCTAACATAAAGTCAAGCAGGGAACGAATACCAAGCGGGTCCAAACCCAAAAAAGGTTCATCTATGACATACAACGGCGGTCCCGCTAAAAATGCACACATAATCATCACTTTCTGGCGCATCCCTTTAGACAGGTGCATCGACATACTTCCACTTTTATCCCGCATACGGAACAAGTCCAGCATTTGATCACTGCGTGTGCGGAAATCTGCTTCGCTAACTCCGTACGCTCTGGCCGTGAATTCCATATGCTCCATCACCGTCATTTCAGGATACAGCTCTGGAGATTCAGGTACAAAAGCAATGGCTCCCTGATATTCCTCGGGATTTTCATCCTGCTTATGCCCCTGCACACGAATTTCTCCGGCCTGCGGTGTCATCAGGCCCAAAATATGCTTCATGGTCGTACTTTTCCCGGCCCCGTTCAGACCAATCAGTCCTACCATTTCGCCCGGTTTCACATCCAGCGAAATCTGATGCAACACCGGGCGCTTGGCGCTATATCCGCCGGTCAGTCCGTTAATTTGCAACACAGGCTGTTGTTCCATGGCTCCCCCTCTTCTCCCTTACTCGTTCGGTTTTGATCCTTTTTCCTTCAGCCATCTTGGTGCACCCTTGTTTTTGCGATCACGCTCGCGCTGTGCTTTTCCTGCTTTGGACAAGGCTGCACCTTTGCTCTTGCCTGGAGCTGAACCGTTCGCGGAATTCCTGCCAGGACGTCCGTTTTCGGCACGAACAGGTGCCTTTCGGTCCTCCGCCGATGCTCCGTTAGATAAGGATCTAGCCTCGGAGGGTCTTACAGGTGCACGCTTGGCATCCGCCGGACGCGGCACAACTACTCGACCTCCATGCAACGCACGCTCTGCGATGTCAATGCCCAGTTCACGGGAGAACTTACGCATGATGAACGTTTCACGGTCAGTGACAACCGATGCCACCAATCCTTTGCGTCCCATCCGTCCTGTCCGTCCTGCACGGTGAACATAAGCTTGACTATCCGTAGCCGGATCAAAATGAATAACCATTTCAAGGCCCTCAATATCCAGACCACGGGCTGCCACATCCGAAGCGACCAGCACTTTGAGCTTGTCCTCACGGAATCGGGCCAACACATTGCTACGCGTGACTTTATCCGCATCTCCATACAAGGATGCCGTAGTCAGCCCCATATGCTTGAGCTTGGCCTCAATCTCCCCGATGGCATTGGTTGTATTCACGAACACCAGCGCTTTTCTCGGATTAAAATGACGTACCAGACGGCGCAGCATATCCACCTTATCCCGTTCTTCAGATACAAAGTAATAGTGTTCCAGTCCACTGGCCGTCTTCTGGTCGGGATCAATCCCAATTTCTACGTATTCACGCATCTCCCGTTTCGCCAGCGACTGAATCTCGTCGTTCAGCGTTGCGGACAGGAATACCAATTGACGATCACGTTGGGCGGTGCCCAATATATTGGTTACATCGCCTGCTCCGCCGAGCTGGAACATCTGATCCACCTCATCGATAACAATGGCTGTAATATTGTGCATTTTCAACTTTTTTGAAGCGATGAGTTCCCGTACACGTCCTGGTGTGCCCACGACAAGCTGTGGATGATCCTTGAGCTTTTCGATTTGACGTTTGATAGCCGCCCCACCAATCAGACCGAGTACACGGATTCCGCGATGCTCACCGTAGCGCTGACCCTCACGTACAATTTGCATGGCCAGTTCCTGGCTTGGAGCTAGTATCAGCTTTTGCGTAGCCTTTTTCTGCGGATCAATCGCTTGCAACAGCGGCAGCAAATAAGCCAGTGTCTTGCCTGTGCCAGTTTGTGAGCGCGCCAATACATGCTTTCCCTTCATTATTTCCGGTATAGCCTCTGCCTGAACTGGCGAAGGCTGTGTAATTTCATGCTCAGTCAGTTTGTCCAACAGATCTTGTTCAACGCCGAGCGATTCAAAATTCAATGTCATGAAAAGGTCCAACCCCTATACGTAAATTCGTTACTCTCCATTATATGCGAAAATTCCTCTGTTACCAAATCACAAAAATAAAAGATGTCCCTCACCATAGCTAATGGCTTACGGGACATCTTTTATTTCTTATTCATCACCCCATGACCCAGCCTGTCGGTCAGTCTGGGAGCTAACTGATACAGCTTGAGAAAAGGAGATACCCACCGTGGCAGATTAACCTCCTCCTTGCGAAGCTCCATCGCTCTTACGATATGCCGTGCTACCTTATCTGGTTGTAGCATAAACCAGCTTACATTTCGAACATATCCTCCTGAAGGATCTGCCAGCTCAAAAAAGGGTGTGTCGATCGGTCCGGGGTTAATCGTCGTTACAGTCACTCCACTCCCGCGCAGCTCTTGCCGGAGCGCATTGCTGAAACCGAGCAACGCATGCTTCGTCGCCGTGTAAGAAGACGATTTGGCTGTCCCGATTTTCCCGGCCATTGATGCTACATTGACAATCTGTCCAAGGCCCCGCTCTGTCATTTGTGGCAGA
The DNA here is from genome assembly GCF_022531965.1 of Paenibacillus peoriae. GTDB lineage: Bacteria > Bacillota > Bacilli > Paenibacillales > Paenibacillaceae > Paenibacillus > Paenibacillus polymyxa_D. Next base: position 4,642,761 of record NZ_CP092831.1, read on the forward strand.
AACGCCTTGATGCAGCGAACAACACCCATGTAGTTCACGTCCATCATTTGTTCAAACTCCGTCAGGTCGGTTTCATTAAAATACTCAAACTTTCCGTAGCCCGCATTGTTAAGTAATATATCGACCCGTCCGTACTGTCCCAATACTCGTGCTGCAACAGCCTCTACCTGCTCCTGGCGGGTGACGTCCAGTTGGATAAGCTCATGTCTGCCGCTGATTCCCGCAGATACTTGCTTCAGTCGCTCCTGCGAGCGTGCTGTTAAAATAGGAATCGCGCCCTTTTCGCTTAACAACTGAGCGCAAAGGGCGCCAATCCCACTAGATGCACCTGTAATCACAACTATCTTGTCCTGTAGTATACTCACGCTCATCCCTCCACATTAAAGAAACTTGCTCCTTTAATATTAAGAGATCATCACCTGAATATCCAGCTCACCGATTCCTTCCACCGTGAGCGGAATATAAAGGGCACGCTGAGGCACAAAAGTGGTCAAGTTTTCTGATTTCATGACCTGCGGAGGCGTAATATCCACGACAATTCCCTGACTGGACAAAATCGTACTGGCATTACCACTAATCATATTGCCCAATTCTGAAATTGCGCTTTTTCCCATCTCATCAATTTCAGTCAACACAAATCCGCCCATCATCGCTGATACCATACGTAGCGCCACCTGTTCATTCAGGCCGAACACAATATTTCCGCTAAGCTGTCCGGTCATCCCGATCATAATCCAGATGTGGTCGTCCACCAGCTCGACATTTTTCACACCAAGATTTCCGGATGAAGGAGATACTTGGATCAATTGTTCAATGACCCGTCGCGCCGACTCCAAAAAAGGATTTATCACTTCTGCCTTCACGATCAAAGCGCCCCTTTACGATGGGCTTTTAGACACACAACAAAAGTCCCATTTAAATTAGAATTTTTTAATTAAATATTACTGTAAAACGAATCGATCCTCATTAAAATGCTCTCTATATCACTTATCGACAGCTACCCGGTAATTTTTTATAGCTAAACCACAAAAAATGTGAATAATGTCCTATATCCTTACTTCTTACCGGTTTTAGATTGATTATTTTTGAAGGATATCAGGACTTTAGTCTTTATTCCCCAATATACCACACTTTAAGGTGCTCTGCTTCGATTCATTGCCCTTCCTGCTCGAATAACCTATAATTTAATGAAATAAAGCATAACGACGGTTTTACATATGAACCTATGGATTGGCTAAAAATATTCATTCTATACAGCTGCGATAAGATTAAGAAAAGAGAGGAGGAACTTCATGAACATCAGTCAACTCGAAACACTTATCATGATTTCCAAAACGATGAGCTTCCGCAAAGCCGGAGAACTTCTCAATTTGACGCAGCCGGCGGTGTCCGCCCAAATTAAAAGTCTAGAGGATGAGTTCAAAACCATCCTGATTGACCGCAACCAGCCTGTCACCCTGACCGACCGGGGAGCTGTTTTTTTGGAACATGCCGAGCGCATATTAGAGGTTGTTGAGGAATTAAGACAAAAATTGTACGATCTAAACGAAACACCACAGGGTCACATTGCGCTGGGTACCACAACATCCATCGCTATTCAAATTTTACCGCGCGTGCTTTCCTACTTTCAGGATCAGTTCCCTCTCATCAAAACCTCCATTCAATCCATGGCTTCCTCCATGATTTATCAGCAGGTGGAGAACGGACTTATTGATGTTGGCATCGGCTATCTGATCGAACGTAATCCTAATTTAAGCACTTCGGTTCTGTATTACGATTCCTTTGAGCTAGTCGTGTCTCCTACTCATCCGCTGGCTTCACAACCACATGCTACCATTGAAGCCCTTCGGGAAATTCCGCTGATTCTGCTCTCTCCTGATACGGTGGGACGAAAATTCGTAGACGATGTATTTAAAAAGCACCAAATCGTGCCTCATGTCGTGATTGAGTTGTCCAGCAGTGAGGAAGTCAAACGGATGGTCGAAATTAATCTCGGTGCGGCCATTATTTCCAGACTATCGGTCACTTCTGAACTGCGTGCAGGCACATTAAAAATGATCCATATTCCTGAGCTGGAAGTTAGTCATCCGGTAGGAGTGATTTATAAATCCGGCCGATATCTAAACTCAGCCATGCAGCAATTTTTAAGTGATCTGAAGGGGATGCCGGAGACGAATTTCACCAGTTCTGAATAACGTAATTCGCTATGAACAACATACGCAATATAAACCCTGATACGAAAGGAAGACAGGCTATGAAATTTGATCTGCACACCCATCATTTCCGCTGCGGTCATGCAGACGGAAACATTCGAGATTACATTGAAGCAGGCATTCAGTCGGGCTTACAAGCGATTGGTATTTCGGACCATTCCCCTTTCCTGGGCAGCGAACAGGATCAGGCTTTTCCTAAAATTTATATGGCCAAATCACAGCTTGCTGAATACGTAGAAGAGGTACAACAGCTTAAAAAAGAATACGAAGGCCGTATTGACGTGCTCCTCGGATTGGAAACGGATTATTTTCCTGATTTTGCTGAATTATATCGTTCCACTCTGGCTCCTTATCCATTTGATTATCTCATTGGGTCGATTCACAATGTCGAAGGGGACAGCATTTTTAACCGTAACCGTTGGAACAAATTAAGCGACGCTCGTAAAATCGAGGTCAAACAAGCCTACTATGCGCTCATTCAGGAATCTGCGCGAAGCGGCATGTTTCAGATTTTAGGCCATATTGACGCAATGAAGGGGAACTTTCCAGCCTTTTCAGACATTCCTGCTGATGAAGCCATTGATGAAACCTTGCAGGTAATTGCGGAATCCAATGTGGCGATTGAAATTAACACTTCGGGTAAAACCAAACTGAGTGGCGGATGGTACCCGTCTGCTTCTATTTTAGAAAGAGCGCACCATTTTGGTGTGGAGGTTACTTTTGGTTCGGATGCCCATAAACCTTCGCGGGTAGGCGATGACTGGGAAGAAGTAAAGGCAATGCTGAAGGATATCGGCTTCCGGGAATGGGTCTATTTTAAAGAAAAACGTAAAATTTCTGTGGCGCTTTAAAATTCAAGGTGGGAATTGCCTCTCCGCAAATCATTTGGTCTTACGATCGCTACTGCAATGGGATTGTTGGGAATTTTAAATTATAAGGTAATATCCCATTGCAAAGGCGAATGCTTAGCAAGATTATGACATCTATGTGTGAGGAGAATTACATATGCACTTGGAAGATCCTATGGACAAGCTTAAAAAGCTAAAGCATGACATCACGCGATTTATGCTCATTTATAAATTTGCGCTCGACGAAATGGAAACCAAGATTGAAATATTAAAGCAGGAATTTCAGGCATTACACGATTACAGCCCTATTGAGCATACCAAATCACGCCTTAAATCTCCTGAGAGCATCATGAATAAAATGATTCGTAAACATAGCGAGTTATCGCTGGATGCTATCAAAGATCATATCAAGGATATCGCCGGCTTGCGTATTACTTGCTCTTTTATTTCTGATATTTATGATGTCAGTAACATGCTTCAGAGACAAAGTGACTTGAAGATACTGGAAATTAAGGATTACATCAAGAACCCCAAGCCGAACGGTTACCAGAGCCTGCATTTGCTGGTTCAAGTTCCTGTATTCATGTCGGATTGTGAGGAGCTAGTCTGCGTAGAGGTGCAAATTCGAACCATTGCGATGGATTTCTGGGCCAGCCTGGAGCATAAAATCTTTTATAAGTACAACCAGTCCGTTCCCGAAAGTCTGACACGTGAATTAAAGAACGCAGCAGACTCCGCTAATGCGCTAGATCTCCAAATGGAGCGACTGCATCGTGAAATTAAGGAGATTAAAGACGCTAGAGGTGAAGAGGACTCCATGGAGGAGCTTCGGAAGATTATGATTAATAATCAGCAAATTACGGTGCCAGCCAATTTCTTGAAGCTTCTGGGAGAGTAGGATTAGGCGGTGCTCCACCGCTATGCGAATGATTGGTTCAACGAATCGCATGTTTGTTCAAAAATGAAAGAATAGAATCATTGATTAAGATCGGCTTCTCTCTAAGCATGTGCGGTCGATGACTACAACCTGGAGCAATTAGATAACGTGAGTCTTGAACCCATGAGCATAATTCCAGGAGTTGCTCTTCTGTGACGAAATCGTCATGTTTACCCGCGATAAATAATACAGGGCACGTAATGCTACTTAACTCACTACGTGTCAATTGCGGATATTGGCGTCAATCCTGTGCGCTCTGGCGCATAAATTCTTGCCAATTCCCCTGATGTGCCTCCTCATGCCGTTCCATCATTTGATGGATCATTTCATAACGTTCGTTTTTGATGAGCCACTCCGGTTCAAATTCATCCGCTCCCTCAGGACATGCGACTCCACTACAGCCTATGGTCGTAACGGTCGCGAACATTCGAGGGTGCTTCACCGCACAATATAAAGCCACATTGCCTCCGCAGCTGTACCCATTTTTTCGTAATACATTTCTAAATCCTGAATCTCTACGTATGGCATATGATCCTCCTTTTTTTCATTGCGTCCTGTATCTTTTACATTCATTAGTCCGTCTATCTTAATATAAATGAAAACCATTCTAGGAGGAGTGATGTAAGTATGAAAAAGATACTTGTACTGGGTGGAACGCGCTTTTTTGGCAAGAGACTGGTGGAACGTCTGCTAGAGAGTTCCGAGAACTCCGTTACCATCCTCACACGGGGCCAAGCAAGCGATTCGTTTGGTGACCGCGTTCAGCGGATTTGTGCAGACCGTACCGACCCGCAAGCGCTCGCTGAGGCCGTAGGTGAGCAAGTGTGGGACGTTGTTTATGATAATATTTGCTTTTCCCCAGATGAAGCAAGCGAAGCCTGCCGCATTTTTGATGCTATAGCCAAGAGGTATATTGTGACCTCCAGCCTATCCGTCTATGATTCGAGCCCGGAAGTGCTGACAGAGAGCATCTTTGACCCTCAGGCTTACCCGGTTCGCAAGGGCGGGAAGGACGATTTTACATATCAGGAGGCTAAACGGCAGGCAGAAGCAGTTTTTATGCAGCAAGCTACATTTCCTGTAGTTGCTGTTCGTTTTCCAATTGTATTGGGGACAGACGATTATACGAAAAGACTTCATTTTCATATCGAACATGTTCGTGAAGGAATAGAATTCGGAGTCCCTAATTCCGCAGCACAAATCTCATTTATTCGTTCCGATGAAGCCGCAGATTTTCTGTTTTGGCTTGGTCACACTCCTTTTACCGGTCCTGTAAATGCTTGCTCCAACGGTACAGTGAGGATTGGAGAGATCATTTCGATCATTGAGCAGGTAACTGGAAAACAAGCTGTGATGAAAGAAAAAACAGCAGACGAGCACATGTCTCCATTCGGTATTACACAATCGTGGTACATGGATACGTCCAAAGCCCAGTCAGAGGGGTACTCATTTCTCTCCCTAAATGTATGGCTTCCAGAGCTGATAACCAGCCTGACCCGTTCCTAAAAATCATAAAAAAAAGGGGACCCGAAGCTTCGGGTCCCAGCAATATATATATGATTCAAAGGGGGTCATGTTTATGTTGTACCCACTCTATGTTAAAGTAACTTTGCAGTTATATTTCATTTTTGTAACAAATTGAAATATAACTGAGCACAGCCAAGGCAAGAAGGCTACTCGCTTCCGCAGAAATAGAGAAGGCCCTACTATAGGATAACAAAAAAAGAGGACCCGAATCGTCGGGCCCAGCAACATATATTATTCAAAAGGGGGTCATGTCTGTATTGTACCCGTCCTGTGTTAGAGTTGTTTTGCAGTTATATTTCATCTTTGTAACAAAATATTCCAATGCCATTTCTATGCATAATCCCCTTGGGTCATCGAAAATACCAATACACTCGGCACCACTCCTGAGGGATCATAAGCACCAATGGTACGCAGCAGACGCATCTTATTTTTAATAAGCACGCGCATGGAAGCCTGATTATCCTCTTGGCAACGACTTTCGATCCGCTGGAGCTTCAAAGATCCGAAACCAAAATTCAGCATTTCTCCTACCACTTCTGTACCCAGCCCCTGTCCCCAAAAAGGACGATCCAGAATATAGCCCAATTGTGCCTCCCCCGTTCTTTCATTCCATTGCTGAAAAGAGACGATACCTAGCAACGGTGAGGAGGTAAGCTCATTGGATTCACCAGGCAGATTGCTTTCTCCTGTATTTCTCTGATGCCATTCCACCGCAAAATGCAGGGAATCCAGAGAATCAGCAGATATTTTAATTTGCGCAACCAGACGCCGCATTCGTGCATGGACTGGCTTGCGAATTCGATTCACATATTGGATCACCAATGGATCGGATAGGATCCGTTCCAGCGCGGGATAATCCTCCGTTCTTAGCTGGCGCAATTGGACTCGACGGGTGTAAAGCTCCGGTAACCCAAGACGAAGCATTTCTCTGGTCAGCACAATGTTCCCTCCTGCGGATGGATTGGCTTTTAGAAATGAATGTTTCCATACTTAATCCAGGTCCTGAATCCCGCGGTAAATTCCTGTACGCAGCTCTCGAATATAATACGGCAAAGAAGGCACATCAGCTTCCTCCGCTTGTTTTACCGCCAGTTCTATATCATAAGGTACACGTACAAAATGAATGGAGAAGGACGTAGGCTGCTCCTCTCCCATCTCCCCCTCTAAAATGCAGTAGGAAGCCTGCGTAACATCCAACGGATTCCCGACACTGCCGACGTTAAAAAGTGTTTTCCCCTGAAAATGCTGGATAAAAGCATTGTGCACATCACCATATCCCACAACATCCGGAGCAAAAGCAACTTTTCCATTTTCTTCTGCTAACGGATCGAACATGGCAAGCCGTTTTTCCGGCTCATCCCATGGCTGCACACGGTGATACACACTTTGCGGCGAGGCATGCACCAGACGGATACGGCGTCCGCTCATTCTGAAATCATAATGAAACGGTAACTGTGCCAAATACTGCACTCGTTCTGCCCCCAAGCGCTCGGCTTGCCAGCTAAAATTGAGATCATCCGTAATACTGACCAGCTCATCCCAATTCCCCCGCACGACCACTTCACAACGTTGACGGACAGCATCCAGAACCTCGCTCGGGCTAGGCCCTTTGCCGATCAGATCCCCCAAACAAAACACACGGCTAATGCCTCGGGAAGCAATATCCTCCAGCACCGCCTCACAGGCAGGCCAATTGCCATGAATATCTGAAATGACAGCAATACGATCCATCTGAACTTCACTCCTTTGTCCGAAACGACTACATCTCTACACTACATTCAAGCGATCTTTATGTAGTTCCAAACTATATGATGAAGATGAAAAAAAATCATGGCCTATTGGCCGGATTTTAGCGTAATGACACTAAGCTCCGGCCTGCACAGCACGCGAATCGGCAAATGTGTCATGCCAATGCCTCGGCTAACATATAGCGGCATTCTTTCCGTTCCCACATGAAATAATCCCTGGATGTACTTGCGTCCACCCGGAGGCGGCATTGGCGCTCCAATGACCGGCAAGCGTACCTGTCCTCCATGCGTATGCCCCGACAATTGAAGATCAAAGGACATTTGCGCCGCCACATCTGCATAGTCCGGCTCATGCATCAGCAGGAGCTTGCACATCTCATCAGGTAGTCCGTGGATGGCACGCTGCGGATTGGGCTTGCCCATGATGTTATCCTCTAAACCGACCATAGCTACACGCTGTCCCGCAAGCTCTACAATCGCATGCTCGTTTCTCAGCAACGTAAACCCGGTTTTCGGATACAATTCCTGTACTCCGGCGGGTAAGCCTCTATAATCATGATTGCCCAGAATAGCAAATTTGCCAAGTGTGGCGTGCATAGAAGCCATAACTGGAACAGCAGCCTTCATGGATACTGCATAGTCATCCACAATATCGCCTGTAAAACAGAGCAAATCTGGCTTCAGACCTGCTATCCGGTCCGCAAGCTCGCGTAGATCCTGCTCATCCATGTGAAAACCCAAGTGCACATCACTAAAATGTACGACCCTGATTCCGTCAAAAGCAGACGGAAGACGAGGGATAGACAAGTTGAAGCGTGTAATTTCCAAATGATTAGGCTCCCATAAGGAAGCATATCCTCCAGCCAGAAGCGCGGTTCCGGCTGTGGCTAAAGCCGCTTTTTTCAAAAAATGGCGGCGCGAAGGATTGGCTGGTTCATTTGAAACGGAACGCCGCGAAGAACCGGGAGGGATAGCGGCCCCCTGATGCGGGCCATCCTGACTCTCGCGGCGGGTATGCGGCGTCTTCTCCATATGCGTTCCCCCTTGCGATCTATTCCTTGATCTCACTTATTCGAATTCTTACCGTCCAAAAGCTTTAGCGATGGGTGGACAACCACTGCTCCGCATAGTCTACCAAATCACGTTGCCTCGCGAAAAAACATGAAGCCTCCCCAATGTTCACCCGCGTAAAAGCTGAGGGACAGTCCCGTTCAAAATCAAGTCCCAGCTTCTCAAAGTCATCTGAGGTAATATTAAAATCCTGAAAAGATACCCACGCTTTTGCTCCATCCACCATCATAGGAGCTTGATGGGTGATCACTTCACGTCCATTGTAGGCTGTTCGATATTCCGCCAAATGCAGGGACGTGTTGCTGTCATGTCCGCAGCCCAACAGCACTACATAAGCATCTGCCTCGTACAGCTTCGCCAAGGGCGAATGCTCACCCAGTCCAAAGTCGAGCTCATGAGCTGCCAGTAATTCCGAAGCTGTGGGTCCACGTGCCGCCAGAGAAACATGCGGATGCCCGCTGCGCTTGGTTCCCGGCAGGCCCCGGAACGTTTCTACAATGATGCCCATCCCTCCGGTCAGCGTCCAGGCCGGATCATAAGCGGGCATTTCCTCGCGTACCAGTTCCCACCATGACTCATCCAGAGGCGGGTTCATCCAAGTCGAGGGATCAGTCAAGTCATGTGACTGTGTCGGCATCACCAGCGTCCCTTCCGGGCCAACTGCTTCGGTTAGTGCGGCAAGAATGACCGAGGCCCCGCCTGGAACAAAGCGTCCAAAGCTGCGCATCGACGAGTGAACAAGCAATGTCATGCCGCTCCGAACCCCCAGATCCTCTAATCCCTTCAATACATCCGACCTAGTGACAGGTCGATTCGTTATCGGTTGCACAGTCACCTGTCCAGCCTCCTTTTCTCCAAAAACGATACACAATACCATAATTATACCATAACTGCTATCCCGCGCTCCTTCCTCCATGTTACCCTCCATCATTCCTGAGCGCAAAAAACAGGCTTTCTCCAGTTTGAGAAAAAGCCTGTTTGGGCATAACCTGTTCGCTGTCTAGTGCTATACAGTCAGCCAGCGCTTGAACATATGCTTGGTCGTTTCCTTGTTCATTTCGGCAATAGAAGTGGTCAACGGAATGCCTTTCGGGCAAGAGCGTACGCAGTTTTGTGAGTTCCCGCACCCTTCCAGCCCATCGTCCGTCATCAACGCCTCCAGCCGCTCTTCCCGATTCATTTCCCCTGTCGGATGGCTGTTAAACAGGCGAACCTGAGATATCGCCGCAGGTCCGATGAACGTCGTCTTCTCGTTGACGTTCGGGCAAGCTTCCAGACAGACACCACAGGTCATGCACTTGGACAGCTCATACGCCCACTGACGCTTCTTCTCTGCCATCCTAGGACCAGGTCCCAGATCGTAGGTACCGTCAATCGGAATCCACGCTTTGACCTTCTTGAGCGCATTAAACATCCGGCTGCGGTCGATGACCAAATCCCGAACTACCGGGAACGTGTTCATCGGCGCGATCGTAATCGGCTGCTCCAGCTTATCGACGAGCGCTGCACAGGCCTGACGCGGCTTGCCGTTAATCACCATGGAGCATGCTCCGCATACTTCCTCCAGGCAATTCGACTCCCAGCACACCGGAGCCGTCTCTTTACCGTGGCTGTCCACCGGATTACGCTGAATTTCCATCAGCGCGCTAATCACATTCATTCCCGGACGATAAGCCAATTCGAATTCTTCCGTATAGGGACTGGCTTTAGGATCAGCTTGACGGGTCACAACGAACTTCACTGTTTTATTCGACTTCACTGCTTGCTCCGACATCTAATACACTCCCTTCCGTTATTTGTTCTTGGAATAATCCCGAATGCGTGGCTTGATCAGCGAAACATCCACCGCTTCATACGAGATTTGTGGTCCTTCCGGTGTCCAGTCCGCAATCGTCGTTTTCAGGAAATCCTCATCGTTGCGATCTGGAAAGTCTGGTTTGTAATGGGCCCCACGGCTTTCGTTGCGCAGCAGCGCACCTTTGGTCATCGCTTCAGCCAGCTCCATCATATTCCACAGTTGCCGTGTAAACGCCGCACCCGCATTGTTCCAGCGCGAAGCGTCATTGATGTTAATGTTAGAATAACGCTCCTTCAGCTCCTTGATCTTGTGGATCGTAGCTTCCAGCTTGCCATTATAACGAACCACAGTCATGTTGTTCGTCATCCACTCGCCCAGCTCTTTATGAAGAACATAGGCATTTTCTTTTCCGTCCATATGCAAAATACGCTCATACTTCTCCGTCTGCTGATTGACTGCGGCATCAAATACGGAGGACGCTGTATCCTGTGCAGATTTTTTCAAGCCTTTGATATATTCCACAGCCTTAGGTCCAGCCACCATCCCGCCGTAAATGGCTGAGAGCAACGAGTTCGCACCCAAACGGTTCGCTCCGTGGTATTGGAATTCACACTCACCAGCCGCGAACAGGCCTGGTATATTGGTCATCTGATTGTAATCGACCCACATGCCGCCCATTGAATAATGAACAGCCGGGAATATTTTCATCGGAATTTTGCGCGGATCATCACCGACGAATTTTTCATAAATTTCAATAATGCCGCCCAGTTTTACATCCAGCTCTTTCGGGTCCTTGTGGGACAGATCGAGGTAGACCATGTTCTCGCCATTAATACCCAGTCCATCATCAACGCATACACTGAATATTTCACGTGTCGCAATATCGCGAGGGACCAGATTTCCGTAAGCTGGATACTTTTCTTCGAGGAAATACCATGGCTTACCGTCCTTATACGTCCAAATACGACCGCCCTCTCCCCGTGCCGACTCGGACATGAGACGCAGCTTGTCATCACCTGGTATAGCCGTCGGATGAATCTGGATAAACTCACCGTTCGCATAGCGTACGCCTTGCTGATACACCGCACCGGCAGCTGTGCCCGTATTAATGACGGAATTCGTGGTTTTACCGAAAATAATCCCGGGCCCACCAGATGCCAAAATAACTGCATCCGCCGCAAAAGTCTTCACTTCCATCGTACGCAAATCCTGCCCGCAAATCCCTCGACAGATGCCTTCATCATCCAGTACAGCCTGTAAAAACTCCCAGTTTTCATACTTGGTCACCAAACCCGCAGATTCCCAGCGCCGTACCTGCTCATCGAGAGCGTACAGAAGCTGCTGTCCTGTCGTCGCACCAGCAAAGGCGGTCCGATGATGCTGGGTACCGCCGAAGCGGCGGAAGTCCAGCAGTCCTTCCGGTGTCCGGTTAAACATGACGCCCATGCGGTCCATGAGATGAATGATCCCCGGAGCCGCTTCGCACATCGCTTTTACCGGAGGCTGGTTGGCCAGAAAATCCCCGCCATAGACCGAATCATCAAAGTGAATCCAGGGGGAGTCTCCCTCACCCTTGGTATTTACCGCACCATTGATGCCACCTTGAGCACAAACGGAGTGGGACCTTTTGACCGGAACCAAAGAAAATAAATGAACGTGAACTCCCGCCTCTGCCGCCTTGATCGTAGCCATTAGACCTGCCAGACCGCCGCCCACGACAATAATGTTGGATGCTGCCATTTCTGCTCACTCCTTTTTTTCAGGATTTTTAACCAAATCCCCTTTTACGTTTGAAAATAGAATTTCAACACAATGTATAATGGATATGACTCATTTACAGTAGTTGTTTAAAAGTACTGCATTGCACCAAGGCAGTTGCTATTTCCTGAAATTCCGCGCTGCGGAATGCAAGCAGGGAGGCGATGAAGCCGATAGACACCACCACGAACAGGGTCATACAGATATAAGAAGATACTTTTTGCGCACGTGGTCCCACGGTAATCCCCCAACTGACCATAAATGCCCACAGTCCGTTAGCAAAGTGAAAGGATGCCGAAACGACACTGATTAGATACAAAATGAAATAAACCGGGTTCGTCACGATGCCATGCATGACCCCGCCTAGCTCCTCATGAGTTACATTACCCAGAGCCACTTGAAAGCGTGTGTCGTATACGTGCCAGATAATAAATACAAACGTAATGACGCCGGAAATACGCTGGAACAGAAAGCGCCAGTTACGTGAATAGCCGAGCCTTTTGACATTCGGATCAGCCTGATAAGCGATATACAAGCCATAAATTCCGTGGAACAGCAATGGCAAGTAGATGAATAACGTTTCTAGTACAATAACCAGCGGCAAACCATTCAGGAAGGCCACGCTGCGGTTAAATCCTTCCTTGCCACCCTCCACCGCTGTGAAGTTCGTCACCAAATGCTCAACAAAAAATAGAGCCAACGGAATGACGCCAAGAAGCGAATGCAGCTTTCTGGAATAAAATCCTCTCATCTAGGTCATGCTCCCTTCTCCCAATAATAGCGTTTTCAATAGTAATATAACATATAAAATGACAGTTCCCGACAGGAAATGTCCAACAAGGTGTCCCTTATTAGGAAAAACAAAAGTGTGAACATCTTGTGTCGCTTTCATGTTACTCCTTTTCGGCTTATAATGGAATTGCAATATACGTATTAATTATTATGTCTTTTTTGCATATAGAGAGGAAGTGGATGATTTGTTTGAGGATTTGAACGCTTTTGCCGTCATTGTCGAGCAGTCCAGCCTTAATAAAGCCTCCAAACTGCTGAATCTGTCCCAACCCGCCCTGTCCCGCAAAATTGCCAAGCTGGAGGAAGAGCTGGGTGTGAATCTCTTTGATCGTCGGGGCAAACGGCTCGAAATTACGTCCACTGGCCGATTTGTTTATACATTCGCACTAGAGCAACGGCAACGGCAGCTTCGCTTCTTACAAAAGCTCTCCCAGCACAAAAATGAAGCCCAGAGTATGCTTACACTCGGCGCAAGTCTCACGACACTCCAGACAACGCTGCCTACCCTTGTCGAAGCTTTTATGAGCAAGCATCCTCAAACCGAGCTGAAGCTGCTCACCGGTAAAACCCATGAAATCGTCGCCTTTGTACGTGATAAAAAAGCAGACGCCGGTATTGTCGGGTCTGCCATTCATGAAGTCGGACTGCGTTGCATTCCGCTATTTGACGATCATTTGGAGCTCGTTGTTCCCATTGGACATGAATTAACCGTTAAGACAGGAACGGCCTCGATGAAAGATCTGCAAGGATTGCCGATGATTATTTTCTCCAAAGGAACCTGGTACCGCAGTCTGACGGATGACTTGTTCCAGCGCAGCGGCATCATGCCGGATATCCGCATGGAAATCGACTCCTTCGAGGCGATTGTACGCCTGCTTCCAACCTGTAAGGCTTCCGCCTTGCTACCCAAATCCTATTTGCGTAGCGAACTGCTGCGGGATAATGGACTCACTGCATTGTACTTGCCCGATTTGAAGGAGACACGCCGAACGACCTCCCTCATTTACTCGGAGACGACCGATCTCGGTCCGACAGCACGACGCTGGATTAGCGAGACACGTGCGTCGTTTGCAGGCTATCGTATGGTGTAGAGAGTTTAGCCCTCTTCATTGACATTAACAACCTCATCCTCAAAGCGGCCGATATTGTCATTTGAGCCGATGATGACCATAATATCGTCTGCTTTTAGCCGATCCATAGCCGTCGGTGCGATCAAGATACCGTTCGCCGTATGAAGCGCCACGACACTACAGCCAAAGCGGGTGCGAGCATTTAGTTCTGCAAGCGTTTTGCCGTTCAGACATGCAGGTACATTGAGTTCCACAATACTGTATTCCTTAGACAACTCCAAATAATCGAGCAAATTAGGCGTGACTAGCTGGTGAGCCACACGGATACCCATGTCCCGTTCTGGATAAATAATCCGATCCACACCGAGCTTTTCTAACGCACGCCCGTGCAGCACAGATATGGCTTTGGCTACGACCTTTTTCACACCCAGCTCCTTCAGCAAAATGGCGGTCAGGATGCTTACCTGGATGTCATCACCAATAGCAACAATGCCGCAATCGAAATTACGGATGCCCAGTGATCGCAATGAGTCTTCATCGGTAGCGTCCGCCACGACAGTATGTGTCAACATCTCACTCATACTGTCCACAACATCCTCATTCCGGTCAATGCCTAGCACCTCACACCCCATATCCACCAATTGCAAAGCTAGGCTTGAGCCAAACCGCCCCAAGCCAATAACTACAAACTGCTGCGTTTTCATGTCTACTCGAAAACTCCCTTATCCTATAATCATTTTACCTTCCGGATGACGATATAATTCTTTACCCTTTTTCGGCCCCAGTGCATAAGCTAGCGTGAGTGGCCCCAGTCTACCTGCAAACATCGTCAGGGTAATCACCAGCTTGCCTATGACTGTCAAATCAGGTGTAAGCCCCATCGACAGCCCCACCGTACCAAACGCAGATACCGTCTCGAACAAGATCATCAGAAAATGATGATCTTCGGTTGCCGACAAAATCATCGTCACCCCGATCACGAACAGCAACCCCAGCAGTGTAATGGTCAAAGCCTTGTAAATTCGTCCCTGCGCAAGTCGGTACTTGAACAGTACAATATCTTCCCGCCCCCGCAGCATCGAAATCACCGCTCCAATGAGCAGGGCGAATGTTGTGGTCTTAATCCCGCCTCCAGTAGAGCCAGGAGAAGCCCCGATAAACATGAGTATGATGATAAAAAACTGCGTAGCCTGCCGCAAGCCTGCAATGTCCAAGGTATTGGCACCTGCGGTACGGGGAGTAACGGACTGGAATAAAGATCCCAATAGCTTACCACCCCAATCAAGCGAGCCGAGAGTCTTCGGATTCGTAAACTCAAATACAAAAATCACGAGCGTGCCGACTACAATCATAGCGCCCGTCATGCTGAGTACCACCTTGGTATGCAAGGACAGTCTCTTGCGCTTGCGATATTCTGCCAGGTCTGACATCACTACAAAACCAATGCCGCCTGAAATAATCAAAAACATGGCTGTAAAATTAACAATCGGATCATATACATAACCTGTCAAGCTGCGAAATTCACCGAATAAATCAAAACCAGCATTGTTAAACATGGAGATGGCATGCCAGATTCCAAAATAAATCGCCCTGCCTACGGGCATATCAAAGGACCAGCGAACCGAGAATATCGTAGCGCATACGCCTTCAATAACCAGTGAGTACAGTAATACCTTACGGATTAACCCGACAATTCCCTCTACAGAAGTCTGATTCATCGCTTCCTGCAAAATGAGACGCTCCCGCAGGGAAATCCGACGCTTGAACACCAGTGCAATCAAGGTAGCCATGGTCATAAAGCCTAGGCCGCCGATCTGAATGAGCGCCACGATAACAACTTGACCAAAGGTTGTAAAAAAGGTCCCCGTATCCTTTACGACAAGCCCTGTAACACAGGTCGCGGAAGCGGCAGTAAACAAAGCGTCTATAAACGCAAGTGGCTTTCCTGTTGTATTGGAGATCGGCAGCATTAACAATAAACTACCTATTAGAATGATAATGGCAAAGCCCGCAACGAATATCTGCGGTGGAGAAAGCCGGAGCCAGCTTGCATTGGGATTCATCTATTCATCACTTCTCTCCTAATCTTTAAAACTATAAAAACAGTGATTTAATACGGTGTAAGCTCGCTACGCGTTC
This sequence comes from Paenibacillus peoriae, assembly GCF_022531965.1. Taxonomy (GTDB): domain Bacteria; phylum Bacillota; class Bacilli; order Paenibacillales; family Paenibacillaceae; genus Paenibacillus; species Paenibacillus polymyxa_D. Next base: position 4,658,662 of record NZ_CP092831.1, read on the forward strand.
CATTTGATCTTCCGATCGTCGTTGCCCCTGAATTTTTTGATTTTTCCAAACCTTAGTTAACTATAATTAGCATTCCCTGAATACAGGAAGAATGCATGTCAAGCACTACTCGGCCCCCTGTGCTATTGGCGGGCAGTAGCGAAGGGGGCAGAATTGTTCTGAAGAAGCGAAGCGTTTGCCTTTATCTCCGGATTTTAACCATTAAAGGGGGTATACAATCAAAAAATCCGGGGATAACAGCAATCGGAAGAATAATCTGCACCCGCAGCGGTCTATCTAACCAATCCAAACACTTTTATACGCACAAAAAAAGACACCGGAAAACCGAGTGCCTGACTTGGTTCCTGCTCATAGCCTACGAGGTTAGCTGACGGATTCGGGCAGCACAGTATGCCCTATTTACACTTCCGATCCACCAGTGATCGGCTGTAAAATTCACCCCAGTAACATGGTTCCCCCGTTTTCCCATAGAAATTCGGCTCAACTGTATATCATTACCTATGTATTTTATAGGCATTGCCTCAAGATTATAATCCTTCTATATCCAGATCACAAAACCGATTTCGTCGAAAAAACGTGAAATTGGCTTTATTTTGCGAATGGGCATCGTTTAATCGCAGCTTATCTTATTTTATTGGAACTTTAAAGTGCTTTCACTCTATTTTCATGAATATCGCTGGTCTGTTGGCGGGAACCTGTGCAGTATGATATCTTTAATGGATGTTCTTATTTACAGATTAAGGAGGAAACTCATGAATCCTATCGGGAAACCGGTCGTGCTCACGGCCAACTTCAAAAAATTAGGCTTGCTGGGCGGGATTGGCCTGATTTGCTTTTTTATCTTTCAATTGCTTATTCCCTCGCTTAGCAATCCAAGTCCAGAATCAGTAATGAACGCAAAGGTCATCAGCAAACAAGAAGCGGTTATACACGCATTGGACTTCGCCCGCTCTGAGCTGGGCTATACTGAATCACAGCCAGAGGAGCCTGTCGTGACCTATCAGGCCGAAACAGATTTGTACGGTTATTTATCTAGAGAAAAACTGCTTCAACAGTACGACCGTACATGGAAGAAAAATTACCCTTACGAAACCTTTCGGGTCGATCTGCCTGAATCCTCAGCGAAGAGCAAGCTGCAAATTCATGTAGATTTATCCACTGGGAAGGTCGTTAGTTTTAAACGGATCACCTCCAGCACCAATTACACGCAGGCTGATATTTCTACGGATGAACAAGCACGTAACAGGCTTGTACGTGTGGCTGAGGACGGCATGACGCTTGAAGCCAAGGAGCAGGCGGCCGCTGTATGGGTGAAGCGCTTTGGCTTTAAGCCGTCGGACTTGAAGCTCGCGACCACTGAAAAAGAAGGCGGATTAAAGTATACCGTAGACGATAAAAAAATCGGCGCCTCGGTACTTACACTGGCTTTTACTTTTGAAGACGGTGATGTCCGCTCCTTCACTCAAAGCTTTTCGGCCCCGTCATCCTATACCGATTATATCGAAAAGCAAACATTTTGGGCGAATTGGATGACCTATGCGGGTTATGCCCTATTTAGCTTTGTGCTGGGTGTACTTGCCATTGTGTATGCGTCACTCACCCGACGACATACTTCATTTGTACGCGGCATTGTTCTATCCGTTATATACTTTATTGCTAGTATAGCTGGGACCATGAACATGCTGCCTTTATTGCAAGCAGAAGCAGGCGGTAAGGGCATGCTTATATTTCTTATGGTTTTCCAGATTGGTGTTACCTTCTTCATGGCTGTAGCGCTCTACTTCTCCTTGGTCGGCGGTGACGGACTTATGCGTCAGGTTGGACTGAATGCATGGCCGCGTGCAAAAGAGCCGGGCTACGGGCTGTATGTGCTTCGCAGTATGTATGTTGGCTACTTGTGGGCCTTTATTTTACTCGGGGTACAATCCATCTTGTTCTTTATACTGGAGCGCACATTTAATACATTCTCCACCACAGATGCCACGCAATCCCCTTACAATATGGCTTATCCATGGCTACTGCCGATTATGGCCTGGATGGCAGGTATTGGAGAAGAGACTGTCTACCGTCTGTTTGGTATTCCGATGGTCAAAAAAATAGTGAAAAATACTTTTGTTGCTTGTCTGATCACCACGCTGATTTGGGCACTGGGACATACACTTTATCCGATCTATCCGGTGATTTCCAGACCTATTGAGCTGACTTTTCTTGGTTTGCTGTTCAGTTTTGTGTTCCTGCGTTACGGCTTTATTGCCGCCATGTTCAGCCACGTTATTTTTGACAGCATTCTAATGGGACTTAGTGTGATGAGTCTGGGAGATACTGTGAATGTGAGCGCTGGTCTATTCTGGATCTTACTTCCAGCCATTGTGGGGTATATCATTTATTGGTTTAGTCCTAAAAAGCCAAATCGAATGATGTTTGAAACTGTAAAAAAAGAGGAGCCGTATTCTACGACTCCTCCTCCCGAAGGGCAGCTATAATCTGACGAGCAAGCTTATCCCCAATAGAGAGAGGCCGGAAGTCTTCGACACTGGCCTCTCTTATTTTTTTGAGTGATCCAAAATGCTTAAGCAGTAACTTACGCCGTTTCTCGCCAATGCCTGGAATAGAGTCCAGTCGGGAAGTTACCATAGACTTGCCGCGTTGCTCGCGGTGGAACGTAATGGCAAAACGGTGAACCTCGTCCTGAATCCGTTGCAGCAGATAAAATTCTTCGCTATTGCGTGCAAGTGTCACGGCCTCAGAGGACTCTCCCACTAATAGTTGGGAAGTTCTATGTTTGGCATCCTTCACCAGACCACACACAGGAATGAACAAACCCAGCTCATTTTGCAGTACATCGGTCGCCGCCTTAATTTGTCCACGTCCACCATCCACAACGATCAAATCGGGACGTTCCAGATTTTCCTTAAGCACACGTTCATATCGGCGCCGGATAACCTCACGCATCGTTTCATAATCATCTGGTCCCTGCACAGAACGGATCTTATATTTTCGATACTCCTTCTTAGCAGGCTTACCATCAATAAACACGATCATGGCGGAGACTGGATCGGAACCCTGGATGTTGGAGTTATCAAATGCCTCCACCCGGTGCAAGCTATCCAGCCCAATGGCACGTCCGAGATTGCTCGCAGCTTTGGATGTCCGTTCCTCATCTCGTTCGATCAACTTAAACTTCTCATCCAAAGCAACACGTGCATTTTCCGTCGCCATGCCTGTCATTTGCTTTTTCAGTCCACGCTGCGGTACAAGTACCTTTACATCCAACCATTCAGCCAGAGCGAGAGCCGCCGTAGCTGGGTCCTCCAGTCCACCGGATAGTTGAGTTTCTGTTTCCTTTATCTCGGCATCTTGGTCACCAGCTTGATCTTGATTTGTTGCTGCTGCATAAGTTGCTTGTTCTTCAGCCACCAGCAGTGAGTCAGCAGAATGCTCTGTCTCCGTTTGTATCGCCTTCTCATCTGTCTGTCCGGTAACATCGGCTGTAGCTGCACTGTGGAGTGCAGTTTCAGCCGCAACCGGTTGATCGACATTGACCTGTTCCGCCTGCATCAGCTTAGGAGAATCCGGCAGCAATATTTCCTGCGGCACTGCTGGGTTGTCACTATAATATTGCGTCACATAGGACATAAAATCACTGTAAGCCTCACCGTAGAAAGGAAAAGTCGACATATGGCGCTCGATCATTTTACCTTTGCGGACATATAGGATCTGTACACACATCCAGCCCTTATCTACTGAAAAACCGAATACATCTCGATCTTTCGCATCCGATGTGGTGATTTTCTGCTTTTCCATCATCGCGTCGATGCTGATAATCTGATCTCGCAACTCCTTGGCCCGCTCAAAGTACAATTCCTCTGCGGCCTCCTGCATTTTACGCTGAAGATCCTTTTTAATTTCCTCATGTCCCCCGCTCAAAAAGGAACCAATTTCCTGACCAATCTGGTCATACGTTTCCTTCTCGACCTCTTTCACACAAGGCCCCAAACATTGATGCATGTGATAATACAGACACACTTCCTTGGGCATCACACCACACTTGCGTAACGGATACATACGGTCCAGCAGCTTCTTCGTCTGATGTGCCGCGTAGGAATTGGGGTACGGACCAAAATATTTTGCTTTATCTTTCAGAACGCGACGGGTCACCTCCAGCTTGGGGTGTGCCTCGTTCGTAATTTTCAAATACGGAAAGGTTTTATCATCCTTCAATAGCACGTTATAGCGCGGCTGGTACTTTTTAATGAGGTTGCACTCCAAAATGAGTGCCTCCATATTACTGCCTGTAACGATATATTCAAAATCACGGATATCGGAAACCAGTCGCTGCGTCTTGCCGTTATGGCTACCTGTAAAATAGGAACGGACCCGGTTTTTCAACACTTTGGCCTTGCCGACATAAATAATGGTGCCTTCGCTATTCTTCATCAGATAACAGCCTGATGCATCCGGCAGTAACGCTAATTTGTGCCGTATGTTCTCTAGCGCCTTCTCCTGATTCTGCAAGTCCTCCGCATAAGGTTTCATTTGCCCGGTTCCTCCTTCCATTCTTAATGACTACTCAACTAACTACTTATAATATATAGGAATAATACACAAAAACGCCCCCGGTATTTACAACCGGAGGCATTGACCTTTCATGGCCGCTCCACCAAGCCCCCGCGGGAGCATGGGTCACATGCAATGATTATTGGTGTTTAGTAAGCATGCTTTTCAGCGCTTCTTTGGAGTTCAGACCTACCACTTTATCAACAGGCTGTCCGTCTTTGAAAACGATCAGGGTCGGAATACTCATCACGCCGAAACGGGAAGCAGACTCTGGATTTTCATCCACGTTCACCTTCGCGATTTTGACGCTGTCGCCAACTTCTGTGGACAGATCCTCCAGAATAGGAGCGATCATTTTGCAAGGACCGCACCATGGCGCCCAAAAATCAACCAAAACGGTTCCTGTGCCTTCGACTTCTGCGTTGAAGGATTGATCGGACACGTTAACAATTGCCATTGTATGTTCCTCCTTTATAGAAAAGTCAAGATTATTATAACCTGTAATGTCTGTTTCGACACCTTTTAATTATATCACAATAGTCTTTTAATTGTAAGATATCGAAATAGCAGACGGATAAACGCTTACCCCCGCTGATTTTTTCCCTTTACGGTAATGACATCTACAAAAGGACGAATCCGGTCCATCAAGCGTTGTCCTTTATACATTTCCTCTCCATCCTTGCTCGTAAAGCTGAGATGCTTCTCCAGTCCCTGCAACGAATAATTGGAAGTATAAAAAGTAGGTTTGCGGTTCATTCGGTAATTCAAAATAGAGCCCATCACGTGGTCCCGTACCCACGGGCTTAAATTTTCGGCACCAATATCGTCAAATACAAGCAGATCACAATTTTTGAGCATTTCGGTCGTTTCCTTCAACTTCTGCCCATCCTGGATCATGGACTTTAAGTCCTCCACAAAATCAGGCATATACACGATCACACCGTTCAGACCCGACAGGGCCAACTCGTGCAATAGATAGCCCATCAAAAAAGTTTTACCCGTACCAAACGTACCTTCCAGATACAGTCCTTTTTTGGATAGACCCTGACTTTTCGTTTCTTCAATGTAACGGAATAGCTGTGTGACGGCAGGCATGCGTTGTGAATCTTTGCGCGCAATTTCAAGGGCGTTATATCCCTCCAGAAGTGCGCGTTCATCCACATAGAAGCTTTTAATTCGCTCACGCACCCGTTGCTCATGTTGGGAAGCAATCTGCTTCGCACATGGGGTCCGAATGTCTACAATTTCAGCAGTTCCATTCGGATATTCCACGCCCAGCTTGCAAAAGTGGCCCTGAAAATCGTTAGGACACCGTTCCAATCCCGGACAATTGTCGCAATTTCGACGATCTCGGGCATACTGAAAGAGCATGCTCATGTTGAGTCGCAATTGTGTTTCGTCCACATCAGGATGCGCAGCACAAAACTCCTGCACGAGCGGATCATTTAGAACCTGATCGGCTACATTGCGAGTGCGCTGGCGAAACGAAGGGTTCTGCATCTGCTGCAGCAAATCGCCCAGTGATTCCAAGAACGCTCCTCCTTTCTTAAAAAGTGCAGAGTTATGGATACCTTAAAATCTACCTACACCTTTTTCTGTTTACCGGATTGCATTCGTTCGGCCAGACGCAGCAGTTCATCCAATTCTTCCTCAGATACAGACTCCTCGGAAGGTTGATCTTGAACGATTGGAATGGATGGCTTGGCTGGCCCGTTATTTTTGGCATACGCGCGGGATCGACCGCCGGAAGGAGAAGCAGAGGACTGTTTTCCTTTTACCTTAGCTTGATCCCTTATATATTGAACGGCTTTCTCGTAAGTGTTTACCTGCTTAAGCAGCATATTGGAAGCAACGGCCTCGACAAAGTTGCGGTTAATCCGCTGATCGCTCCCGGATATGAGCAGTGACATCAAATAATGGATCAGCACGTTGATGACTTCGCCTGGCAGCTTATAGCTGATATCAATTTTCTCGAATATATCCAGCAGGTTACCGGGAACCGTGCCGGGGAAAAAGGTTTGCAGCAAACGGCGATAAGGCTCGTTGCGCAACATCATATTATATTGGTGAATGTCACACTTGGCTGTGAATTGTGGGGGAACCTCCACATAAAATTCCATTTCCACAGCTTGCTCTGCAGGCGGCTCTTCAGATGTGGAAGCTTCCCTTTGGCGCAAAGCAACTACCTTGGCGGCTTGAACCTGCTGCTCCTCCTGACGCTTGCGATCCTGTCTGGAGTGCTGGCTAGCCCGAAGCTGAAGCTCGTCGAGCAACAAGTCGCCTGCTTCGGTAAAAATACCATCCTCATCCAGCAATCGGCTAATATCCTGTACAGAAAGATCAAATTTGCGAACAACGTAATTGACCATGCCTAACTGCTCGTGCTCAAACCGAAGACGCTCCACGTGCTTACGATTGGCAGATTCACGCGGAAAACGGAGAATAATATCTGCATAATTCAATGCTTCCTCCGATTCTGACGCAAGTGGTCCAGTCTGACGGCTAGTAGACACCTCGGACAACGCCTGCTCCAATTCATAATCTATAACATGGGTATTCAGTTCAAATAACTCATAAAAAGGAATCGAAATATTCTCTTTATTATAGGAAGATTGCGACCATTCGCTAGATTCTCTGCTCCACAATGATTCTCTCAGAGAAAGCACTGCAAACTTACCGATTTTGTCTCTCAACAAAAGGGTGAGATGCTGTGTTCTGAAAAATTCAGCAGGTGCGAGCGGCGGCTGCATCTCATATTCATACATATAGTCGTCCGTTTCGGGTGCATACAGCCTGGACGTCTGTAACAGACCGACGGCCTCCAGTTTGGAGGTCTGTTCAATCAAATACTTGCGTCCCTTCTCACTCGGCTCCAGTCCCAGTGTCAGAAAAAGGCGACGCTGCTGTTCCAACGGCGAATAACCGATTTGTCCGACTGGCACATGCTGGAACAACAGTCGATACAGACTGACCGCAAATGCGCCTACCATCGGCTGATAGACGCTTCCCAGCATCAATTCATCCAGTGCGCTCAAGCCAAATTCCCGATAAACGCAGTAGCGGTGGTTCTCAGTATAGTGCAGCAGGTTTTTCATCCGCATTCCAACATTCTTCCTTTCCTGACATAACGGTCTCCAAGATGTTTTTCTATTCTATCATACTTGCCTTCTGGTGGGACCAACAAAATAAGGGCAATTGTTCTCCTTTTTGGCAGCCGTATTCGTCTGAGTTCTACTTTTTTCGAGAATACTAACTATTTTATGACTTTGTGACCTGCATCATGGTAAAAATAAAATTCTTCACACTTCTTTCATTGGTGAAAAGCTTTACTTTGAGCTACAATATAATGGTTAAGTATCACGTATTGGATACAGGAATGATATTAGGAAGTACACATATTTCGGCTAAGCCGATTACCATTTACAGATCGTAAAGGAGTGTAGATCGTGAGTCAACATCAACCTCAACAAATCCCAGCAACACCTAACGAAGTAGCCTCCACACTGGAAGGCTGGTATGCGCTTCACGATTTTCGGTCCATCAACTGGACAGCATGGAAGACCGCAGACGATGAAGAGCGCGCCGGAGCACTGGACGAGCTTCAAGAGTTTATGAAGGAATGGAACGTTACCGAGGAAGCGGGTCTGGGCAGCTCAGCTGTCTATACTGTAGTCGGACAAAAGGCTGATTTTGTCATGATGCACCTGCGCGAAACGCTGGAAGACCTCAATAAACTGGAAAATGATTTTAACAAAACAACCTTCGCCAAATATACAACTAAAACCTACTCTTATGTGAGTGTGGTGGAACTAAGTAATTATTTGAGCAAAGATGAAGATCCTATGCAAAATCCACAAATTGTCGCACGCTTGAAGCCTGTATTAAACAAGGCCCGTTATATTTGTTTCTATCCAATGAACAAAAAACGTGATCTAGATGACAACTGGTACATGCTTTCAATGGACGAGCGTCGCACCTTGATGCGCAGCCACGGTTTAATTGGACGCAGCTATGCTGGCAAAGTAAAGCAAATCATTTCCGGTTCTGTCGGCTTTGACGATTGGGAGTGGGGCGTAACACTGTTCTCCGATGACGCACTTCAGTTCAAGAAGCTAATCTACGAAATGCGTTTTGATGAAGTCAGTGCCCGTTACGGTGAATTTGGCTCCTTCTATGTCGGCAGCGTGTTGAATGAAGAATCATTTGAAGACATGTTGAAGCTGTAAAGCACAACCGTCAGTACCATATCGCAGCATACAATTAAGGATTCCGCGAACTCCCACTTTCGGGACGACGGAATCCTTTTTTTATTGCAGCACAGGCTCCACCACGACGGACGAATCCTCACTTTTCGCCAGCTTTCTTTTCTCCAAAGCGATCTGAATAAAGATAACAAGCAGCAGACCACTTAATAGGATCAAAAAGCCGCCAAGCTCAGGAATAAAATACTTCAGGCTCCCACCTTTGAAGCCCATCCCTCTCAAAAACTTGAAGTGCCAGGTCAATGGAAGAATATTACTAATATATTGCAGCGATGTAGGCAGCATAGCTACTGGCAATTGAGCGCCGCTCAGTAAAAACGAAGGCAGTATAATTAGCATGAGGCGTGGGGAAGCTTTTCCCGGATTCGCCGCATTCCACCCTAAAGCCATCGCAAACAAACTCAACGTAATCGTGTACAGGAGAAATGGAATACTGAGCTGCCATACATTCGCTTCAAAGCGTAGTCCGCCAATTTGCTTAAGTAAACCAATGGACAGGTAAAAGGACACACATCCTACTAACGCATACGGCAACACCCTAAGAATCAAACCATACGAAAACTGAAGCTCCTCTTTTAATCTTCCTTGCTCCCGCAATCGCGGGACAATTGTCAGTACAGTAGCACCCATCAGTGAAATCATGACCGTATTAATGAACCCCATAACTGAGGTCATCAAAGTAGCATTGGTAGGATTATATAACAGGCGCTGCTGAAGCAGCATATTGGAAGTAAGCCCTGTAACCTGGCTGTCACTCATTCCCATCCCCTTTAATCCACCACCAGCCAGCATCGCATTTTCCGTCGCCATGATCTCTGTGACTGCCGAGCGTAGATTTCCAGTAGCCTGACCTACCGTATTATCTACATAAAAACCGATGTTGCTCTGAACTCCTTTGATCCTATTTTCCTCCAACCCAGCTGGAAGGTAAATCACCGCAAAAAACTTTTCATTATATAAAAGTAAATTCGGATCGGCTTCATTCTCTTGCACATGGCGTACATCAATATACTGCGATGCATCCAATTTATTAATAAGCTGTCGGCTATAACTGCTATGATCTAAATCGACTACAGCTACAGAGGCATCGTTAAGCTGATTATTTTTAAAAACAAATCCAAAGGCTACAGCTACTACGATAGGAACGAGCAGCATGATAAAAACCATCTTGCCGCTGATCATCAGCTTCCATTCTTCTATAAACGCCTTCATTTCGTCACAACCTCTACCGTCATTCCAGGCAATAATTCAGATGTTCGCTGGACATCCACCCGCACTTGGAAGGAGCTTATATCCGACAGACCTTTGTCCCGACTCATTCTCATGTTGGTATACTGAGGGGCAGAAGTAATGTACCTCACCTTGCCTTGGACATCTTTATCTAAAGCTACGACGTGCGTATTCACATTTCCCCTAGCTTTAAACTGTGACATCGAATCCTCGCCCACATAAATATCGTAGTATAGCTGATTGGTTTCAATAACGACGCCCGTTGCCCCCGTAGAAACGATCTCTCCCATTTTAGGTACAATACGCGACACCTTACCATCTGTGGATGCCTTCAGCACCATACGTCCGCGCTGTAATTCCAAAGTTTTGAGTTGAACACTTAATGCCTGCTTGTGTTGAGCCAGAAGATCCACATTGTATTCGCTATTCTTAACATCTTTTCGTGTTTGCGAGGTTTGAGTCAAGGCTTCCTTGGCCTTTTCTGTTTTGATACGAGCCTGCTGGCGTTCCTCAGCAGTTGCGCCAGCCTCCATTTTATCCAAAGCGGTTTGCTGCTGAGCGATCCCATTTTTAGCAATGTCCGATTGTTTGCTAGCCGCTATAATCTGGTTTTTGGCAATTTCAACCTGATCTTTAGCTGTATCTAACGCGATTTGGGCATTATCCAGTTGGTTTTTGGCGTTATCCAGTTCTGCTTTGGTTCCAGCTCCAGCATCAAATAACGCTTTGATACGGTTGTAATTCACATTAGCCAAGTCCAGAGCCTGTTGTCTGGATGATACTGTTTTTTGCGCGATTTCCGCATTTCTTTTGGCTGTCTCTACTCCTGTCAGAGCTGCGTCCAACGATTGCTGTGCTGCTTCAATAGCCAGCTTTTGTCTTAGAATATCCTCCGCACGTGTTCCTTGATTTAATAAGGACTCTCCTGCTTGCGCGGCTTGAATGTCCAATTGTCCCTGTTTTTCTGAAGTTGAAATTTTCTCCGACTGATTTTGCAGCCCGTCTTTAGCCTGTTTTATTTTCACATCAGCCTGTGCGATATCCGTTTTTAATTTCTCAATTTGCAAATCAAGGTCTACAGGATCGAGGGTCATGAGCACATCCCCTTTTTTCACCTGTTGTTCTTCCTTCACCTCAATCGTGTTTACTCTTCCCCCTACGCCCTGAAAAGCAACATTTACGGTATCTGCCGTAAGCAGTGTGTTTTTTTGTTGGGCTGCCATACTCACAGCATCCTTGCCGCTCATTGCCATCAGCGTACCTCCGGTACCTAATGCAACAACAAGTAGCACGTACACAATGATCTTTTTATTCATTGCAATAAACTCTCCTTCATGATGATTTAGCCAATGATAGTTAAAAAATAATAGTCAAAACAAATAAGGAGCCTGATAGTACGACGTCTAACTATTTAAGCCGGGAAATTTGATTATTCCCGTTTTATCCGTTCAAGTCCTGAGGATAGCTTATTTAATAACGTAGCAAATAAAATATGATCCTCCTGCGTAAATTCATTCATTAAATCCGAAAAAAGCTGGATGAACATCGGAATTTTTCCCGTCATTAACTGATTTCCTTCATCAGTCAAGGAAATCGCGGTCATACGTCGATCCGTCAGCGTACTTCTTCGGATGATGCCGTCCCGTTCCAGCTTATCAATGACGCTGGTTACTGTTGAACGAGTAACCCCTGAATATTCAGCTAGCTCTGATGGAGTCAATGCACGTTCATGTAAAAACAATGGCATTAAAATTTTCAGGTTGCCTACAGATAGCCCATATTCCGAGAGTCTGGAAGACACTCCATTGTACACTTCATGTGCTGCCTGCACGAAAAGTACCCACGTATTCAACGATTGGGAGTCCACATTTGGAAACTTTTCAGTCAATAAATGTATTCTCTTGGGATCGGCATTGATTTTAAAATCAGAATTCAATGTGAAGCTCCCCCTCTGTAATTAGTAATCATACTATACGTCGTCGTATAGTTATGAGTCAATACCTTTTTTATTCATCTAAATAAAAAAGGCCTCCAAGCTCCTTTCAAGGAGTCATGGAAACCTTCTGGCCTTAGAAAAACCGTCCTTTTTTCAGTACCAGTGGAATTCCGCCTATGATGAACAGATAGCGGAGATCGACAATTTTTTTCAATTGTGCGGCCACCCAACCTTTTATTTTGCGTTTGCCCACCACGGCGACGGCTTCGCCTTTTCCAAGCGAAGCAACCGTCCCTTTATTGGAAAATACGAACTTGTGCAGCTCCTTTTTGCGAAGAGTAGCGGCCAGATTCTTGGCACAAAGGACCCCTTGCTGCATCGCAATTTGGGCAGTCGGTGGATAAGGGCGTCCTTCGGGATTAAACATCAAGGAGCTGTCCCCGATAATAAAAATATCATCGTGGCCCGGTGCACGCAGAAAATCGTCGATTTTCACCCTTCCACGCATCACTTCGAATCCAGCTTTCTCAATTAATCCGTTTCCACGAATCCCTCCCGTCCAGACCACCGTGCAGGCTTCGATTTTCTCACCCTCACCAACGATTACACCATCCTGCAAGCATTCCTTAATCGGAATTCCAATGCGGAAGGTGACCCCTTTACGCTTAAGGACATCCATCGCATACTCCACCAGTTCAGGATCAAACCCCGGCAGTGCCGTAGGAGCTGCCTCGACGTTAATGATTTGAATCCGGTTAAAGTCGATGTCATAAGCTCTAGCTAGCTGTGGCAAACGATCCGCCAACTCCGCTACAAACTCAATGCCGCTAAAACCAGCGCCCCCTACGACGAAATTGAGGCGACCTGGTTTACCATCATTTTTATACAGGGCCAGCTGGTATTCAATATGCTCCCGAATCAGGCGAACGGAGTTAATACTGCGAATCGTCAGCGCAAACTTATCCATCCCCGGAATGCCAAATGTTTCTGGCTCCCCGCCTAGTCCAATGACCAAATAATCATAGGACAGCGAGCCGTCCTCCAGCACGATTTTTTTCTCCTTTGGTATGATTTCCTTAACCGTTCCTTTGACTAAATCCACCTTGAACTCATCGATTAGCTGCGCAATCGGAATCCTTGAATGCTCAATCGTATCCGTACCTGCCGCAGGCATATGAAGATGTGTCGTAATATAGTGGTAATCATGACGGTTGATCAGCGTGACATCCGCCTCATTGTGCTTGAGCTCCTTTTGCAATTGCTGAGCCGTCAATATACCGCCATATCCGGCGCCCACAATGACAATTTTGGGAATACTGCTCATGCTTCTACCCCTTCCGATATACATATTTATTCAAAGCTGTTCTCTCAAAACGGTTAATTTATACGCACAAAAAAGTCTTCATCAAATATTAATAGCTTTAACTTTGCAAGCGGAACCTGGCAGTTTATAATGATAAACAGTGAATCATGCGTTCGGCGGCTATCTGAACCTCTATGCGGCTGATTCAATAATTACAAATTCCATACTATCCCTTTCGGAGGTGTTTTTAGAGTGACAACTCAATCCACAGGCGCGGAGATCCGCGATCTGATCATTATTGGAGGCGGTCCAGCCGGTATTTTCGCCGCTTTTTACGGAGGAATGCGTCAGGCATCCGTCACCTTAATTGAAAGTATGCCCCAACTGGGCGGCCAGCTTGCAGCCCTTTATCCTGAAAAGTATATTTATGACGTTGCTGGCTTTCCTAAAGTAACTGCACAGGAACTGGTCAACAATTTGGTTCAACAAATGAACCACTTTAATCCAGAAGTGCAGCTAGAAGAGAAAGTCGTATCGTTAGAGAAAAAAGAAGAACGCCACTTCATCGTAAAAACAGACAAAGGTGGCGAGTATCATGGTAAAGCGGTTATTATTACCGCTGGTGTTGGTGCTTTCGAGCCACGCAGACTGGAGCTTCCAGGTGCCGAACGTTTTGAAAAAACGAACCTGCATTACTTTGTCAGCGACCTGAGCAAATTTGCAGGCCGAAAAGTGCTGATCAGTGGTGGTGGTGACTCTGCTGTAGACTGGGCACTCATGCTGGAACCAATTGCAGAACAGGTTACATTGATTCACCGCCGCGACAAATTCCGTGCGCATGAACACAGTGTCGAAAACCTCCTCGCATCCAAAGTAAATGTTATTACACCAACGGAAATTACCGAATTGCATGGAGAAGACACGATTACAAAAGTCACTCTTGCTCATGTAAAAACCAAAGAAACACAGGAAATCGAAGTGGACGATGTGATCGTTAACTTTGGATTTGTATCCACACTTGGCCCGATTGCTGAATGGGGAATTGAAATCGAAAGTAACTCCATCGTGGTCGATTCTCGCCAGGAAACCAATATTCCCGGCATTTTTGCCGCAGGGGACATTACAACCTATCCAGGCAAGCTCAAGCTGATTGCGGTCGGCTTTGGTGAAGCCCCTACGGCAGTCAACAACGCCAAGGTCTATGTAGATCCAGATGCCAAGTTGTCTCCTGGTCACAGCAGTAACATGAAATTGTAGTCTAGTTTAGACTATGACAAAAAAGGGTATTTTACTCCAAATTTGAATGTTTGGAGTGAAATACCCTTTTTTACGGTGTGCCTATTCGTTGCAGTGATTGTCTGTAAAGTCATTCGAACCCTGAATGACTTTACAGTCGCAGTACGAGAGCTTGTCCGGTCTAATGAAGGACTACGGCTGTATTCATCTCTAGATTTCTTTTGTGAATCTCAGCCAGCAACAGTGCAATGAAGTCGCATTCAAGTTTAAGCTCGATTGCCATCTGATAGGAATCCAAAAGCATTTCATCCGTCAGCATAGCCATCCTCGACACAACCTTTCCTTTTATTTCAAAATCTATTCTATCAAAATACCAAAAACGGAACAAGCGTTCTGTTATCCACAGTCAATTGTGGAAATCCTGTGTATAAATTGTTGGTAAGTGTCGTTAACCCATATATGTGACAGGGGATAATGTGGACAATATTTATACACAGAATTTTGACGCTCAATCACAAAAAAAATATTTTTATTGTTTATACAAATATATTATATTTAGCGTCTTGTTAATAGATTAAACTGGAAATTTTTTAAAGAAAACAGAAATTTACTGAGGCCTTGTGTTAACCTCTAAAATCCATACCCGTCCATTTTGATCAAGCCCGTAATCAAATCCCAGTTGTCCGATCCCGGGAAATCTTCTTTCCAGTATCGGAATACAGCGCTGTGTAAGTTCAATGATCTCTCGCCGCTTCTGAGCAGCAAGCCGTCGGGGATATATCATCCGAAGCGCCTCTGTTCCCTTCAGCAAAGTTCCCCCTTTGCACAGATTCGTAATGACCAGCCCAGGCCGAGCATGACGCGCAACCACCGCACGAAAATCCCATCGCTGCCCTTCCTTCACGACTTTGACTCGATAGTCGACAGGTCTACCTTGAATACTTGCCAGTTGGATCCCTTGTTGAATGAGATATGGGCGTTGGATTCGGAGCTTATGGATTCCGATTACAAGTGCTCTAAAATGACTGAACCGGTGCGTGTGCTCCATACGCGTGCAGGTGTATCCCCTACGCTCCTTTGCCACACGCATGACTCCGATTCCTCCGCCTCCTTTTACAGGTTTTATAAACACAAAAGCATGCCGCCGCAGCATCATGCGCAATTGATCTTCACTATATAGACAGGTTTCCGGTATATAAACGGCGGTATGTGGATGGTGGAGCAGCGCCTTCGTCTTTAGCCATTTGCTTGCAAGTTGTCTCATCTAACCCTCTCCTTTCGCCGTCAGGTATACTTATACATACTCAACAGGAATGTTCTATTCTTGGATGATTGTCCGCGGCATGTGTCTATTTCGACAAGATCATGGCGAACGGTAGCATGCACCGAATATCACTGGTACAATGACAATAATCTACTACCATTTGCACGGAACAGCGGAAATTACCGCCAAATCGTTTTTCAACAAGGAGGTCAACTCATGAATAGCAAAATTGGCATCATGGACATTGGCTCAAACTCCATACGTCTGGTGATCTATGAAATGACAGAGACAGGAGCCTATCGCATTGTGCAGGAATGCAAAGAAGCTGCCCGACTGAGCGAAAAGGTTGGGGCCAACGGCCGTATGGAACGGGAGGCGATTCGAAGCATCGCTCCATTGTTGCGCCAATTTATGGCGGTATGCCATATGCACGGGGTTGTCCGTATGCGTGCAGCAGCAACAGCAGCCATCCGCAATGCCACGAATTCGGACGAAATCGTCCAATGGATTGCGGAGGAGACAAATTTAACACTGGAAATACTGAGCGGAGAGCAAGAAGGCTATGCCGGTTTTCTGGGTGTAGTGAACACTATGAATGTGAGTGATGGAATCATCATTGACATCGGGGGTGGCAGTACCGAAATTACGCTGTTCCGCGATCGAAAGCGACTGCATACGGTGTCATTTCCCTTTGGCGCCGTCAATATGAACTGGCGCTTTGGACGTGAGGTCAAGAATGGCGAATGGTCTCCTCAGCAGATTGAGGAAATGGAGAGCTTTGTCCGTTCTTCACTGCAAAATCATGATTGGATCTTCTCCAATCCGGATCTGCCATTCATCGGGCTAGGTGGGACCCTGCGTACTTTGGCTAAAATCAATCAGAAGCGGCAGGATTACTCACTTCCTGTGACGCACCATTACGAAATGACGATAGAAGATGTCGATTACTTCTATGGCAGTCTGCCCCATCTTCCCTATGAAAAACGCAAAAAAACAGCCGGCCTGTCCAAGGACAGAGCCGACATCATTGTACCGGGTCTTATTATATTGAAAACGATATTTGAAGCTGCTCAAGGCTCCGCGTATCTGGTCAGTGGAGCGGGTCTGCGAGACGGCCTATTTCATGAGCTGGTCAACGCTGAACAGCCCGTGGTAGCTAATCCGCTTATCACATCCATTCGCAATATCCTTTCGTTTGCTGTCCCGGTTAGCGAAGCGCATGTCAAGCGGGTTAACGAGTACGCCGTCCGGCTCTATGACACATTAGCTAGCGGAACCTCAGCTGCTATGGACAAACGTTTGTTACTGACCGCAGCAACTCTTTACAAAACGGGAGCTGCCTTGAATTACTATCATTTTCGCCAGAATTCCGTGTTCTGGATCTTACATGCAGGCATTGGCGGTCTATCCCATAGGGAAACGGTACTAGCCGCGTTGATCGCGGATTACCATCCCAAGAACCGGACCCCCCGTTTGCTACGCACACATGCGGATATTTTGGAGCCTTCCGACGAGGAACGTGTACATCGGCTCGGCTCGCTGCTCCAGCTCGCGATTGGCATGGATCGGAGTGAGTCCGGAATGATTACCAGCATCAATCCTACTACAGGGGATGACGCAATGCATCTTCGTTTGGAAAGCAAGAGTGAACCCATATTAGAACAACGAGAACTAGAATCCGTTGCGAAAGATTTCCAAAAGGCGTGGAACCTCACATTGTCGTGGTCCATTCTACCTTCTTCCAATTTCTAACCTTCATCGCTTCAGATTGGCTCCTGATGGGAGCCTCTTTGTCGTTTCTGGACACAAATTGATAGCTGCCATTAGGCAAAAGCTGGCGCGCCTTCACATTATCCCTTAACGATAAATGCAGAATATCTGCCAGCATTTCTTTGATCCCGTCATCATAAATCGGGCACATCAGTTCAATTCGGCGGGTCAAATTGCGCGTCATCCAATCCGCACTGGACAGAAATAACTCGGATTTCCCTCCATTTTCAAAATAAAACAATCTGGAATGCTCCAGAAAGCGGTCTACAATACTGATGACACGTATATTCTCGCTGAATCCTTCCACACCGGGACGCAAACAGCAGACCCCTCTGATGATAAGATCAATCTTCACACCTGCTTGGGAAGCCGCATATAGTTCATCGATCATCTCCTGATTGGATAAGGAGTTGATCTTGGCAATAATCCGGGCGGGCTTACCTGCCAATGCTTGCTCTGCTTCCCTACGGATGAGTTCAAACAGCTTGTTCTTCATTCCCGTTGGAGCCACCGTAAAAGCTTGCAAAGTCTTGAGCGCAGAGAATCCCGTGATTTCATTAAACAGTTCGGAGGCATCCTCACCAAGTACTGGATCCGACGTAAACAATCCGATATCCGTATACACACGCGCCGTGCTTTCATTATAATTGCCTGTACCTACATGCACATATCGTTTGAGTGCGTTGCGCTCATGGCGTATGACAAGAATGATTTTGGCGTGCGTCTTCAAGCCAACCAACCCATACACTACGTGACAGCCTGCTTTTTCAAGCGTACGCGCCCAGGCAATATTACGTTCCTCGTCAAAACGGGCTTTCAGCTCCACCACCACTGTTACCTGCTTGCCCGATTCGGCCGCACGTGCCAATGCCGGAATCAGCTTCGATTCCCCGTTGACACGGTACAGGGTCATTTTGATTGCCATCACATCCGGGTCCTCTGATGCCTCAATGATAAAATCAGTTACCGCATCGAATGATTCATACGGATGATACACGAGCACGTCCCGTTTGCGAAGTACGTTGAAAATATCCTCCTGCGGGGGCAGTTCTTCCGGATACAGTGGTTTGATTGCCGGGAATTTCAAATGCGAATACCCTTCCAAATGATCGGCAAAAGACGATAAAAATGTCAGATCCAACGGCCCGTCCACCTCAAAAACATGGTCGAACAGCTTGAATTCGCGTTGAAGCTCCATCAGGGCATAGGGATGAATCCCTTTTTCTACTTCCAGTCTTACTGGCGCGCCCCGTCGTCTTCGACGCAGCTCTTTTTCAATCTCTTCGAGCAAATCTTCGATTTCTTCTTCATTAATGGATAAATCGGAGTTACGTGTCACACGAAAAGCATGAACGGCCTCTGGGATATACCCAGTGAACAGCGTTTGGATATGATGCTTGATCAGTTCCTCAATTAAAATAAATGATTTCTTCTTGCTATTGGAACGTAACGGCACTGTAACCACACGTGGAATATTCGAAGGCACCTGCACAATGGCAAAAAGCGGTTTATCCTCCTCCGTATCCCCCGGACGTCTCAAAACGACCGCTAAATATACGTATTTATTGTGAACGAGTGGAAAAGGACGGCTCTGATCGACCGCCATCGGCGTGAGCACCGGAAATATAATTTCATGAAAATATGCATCCAGCGACTTGCGCTGTGTCGTATTTAAGTCTTCATATTCGAGCAGTAAAAGACCTTTTTTCGTCAAGAGGCGAGAAATATCACGATAGGTCCGGTATTGTTCCGATACCATCGAGACAGTACGCTTGATCAGGCGTTTGTACAAACCGGAGGGGGTATATCCCGTAAAATCCTTTTGCATAAAACCCGCCTTGATTTTCTCGCGCGTCTCTGCAACACGAACAGCCATAAACTCATCCAAATTGCTAGATACAATCGCCAAAAATTTGGCTCTCTCCAGCAACGGTGTATCTGCATCCTGAGCTTCCTGAAGCACACGGCGATTAAATTCAATCCAGCTTAAATCTCGGTTAAAGTAACGTTCTGACCCGGCTTTATCCTTATTCTGACTCTCTATCAACATATGGCCTCCATCAATTCATGCAGTATAGTTACCCTTTATTGTACTATTAGATGAAACGCACTAGCATCACAGTAGTGTAAACGCAATGTAAAATGTGTGTAAACACAAACTGGATATTTGAAAAGGTCATTCGGATGCTTTACAAAAATAGCATTAAGCGGTACAGTGTTTACGTCTGTTTCATAGAGTAGATTGAAGAACCGTTTCTTTTTCAGTTGTTTATGTTCGTTATGATGTGTAGTAACCACTTAGAAGCCACATTCAATTGCTGATTTTCAAATGGCATGATATAGGGAGGATTTACGTTATGGAACCCAAGAAAACGCCACGCGTACTGCAAAAAAACATCGAATTTTTCACCGCAGCGCTGTCTCAACACCTCGTTACGGTCTGGCAAGAGGACCCTACAGGTGTATACTGTGAGATTGGCTGTGGATATATCGAGTTATTCAGTAGCGAGATGATTCGGGTGCGCAATCAAGATGGAACCCCAAGCCATTATGACCGCAATATTACCATGTTTCAGCTAATCACAAAGGATCAGCCGATATAATTATTATATGCTATGCCTGCGCTGTTCTTCCAGATTAGAATTGCTTTATGTTTACAACTACCGATTTTCATATCTGCTGAATCTTGCAGTTTTTCAAAAAGCGCCTCAGAGCGCTTTTTTTGTCGACCTTTTTTGAACATCGTTTCGAAAAGCAGTATGATAAGGGAGCATATTACCTAAATTTAAAGGGGAATCAACCGATGGAGCATACAACATCAGATGAGCGCATCCTGGTTATGACCGCGGTTGAAGGCGAACGGGAAGCTGTACTGCGGGGCCTGAAAGGCGACACCCGTTTTGTGGTCGAGCTAGCTGGCGTGGGCGCACCGTCCGCGGCGGCTTCAACCGCGCTAGCACTGGCGGCGGCTGGTGACTACCGTCTGGTCATCAGCGCCGGAATTGGTGGCGGCTTCGCGGAGGTCGCTGCATTGGAGAGCGTCGTTGTTGCTGACGCGATCATTGCCGCCGACCTGGGGGCCGAGACGGCAGAGGGCTTCAGCAGCGTGGACGAGCTAGGGTTCGGCTCAAGCAAAATTGCCGTGAACGTTGCCACCGCGCAGCGATTGGTTCAGACGTTGCGTGCCGCCGGACAGACGGCTGTCGCGGGGCCGATCCTGACCGTCTCTACGGCCACCGGTACGGCGGCAACAGCGGAACGGCTGGCCAAACGCGTTCCTGGAGCTGCTGCCGAAGCGATGGAAGGCTACGGCGTGGCCGTGGCGGCAAATAGGCTAGAACTGCCGACGATGGAAATCCGCACGATTTCCAATGCTGTCGGTCCACGTGACCGTGCAGCCTGGCGAATCAAAGAGGCTTTGCAAGCATTGGAAGCCGCATTTTCTACATTAACGGAGGTTATATAGATGCAAATTGCTTTTTCACCTTGTCCCAACGACACTTTTGTCTTCCATGCCCTGGCGCATGGTTTGATTCCGGGCGCACCCGCGCTGGACATTACATTCGCCGATATCGACATCACCAACAATCTGGCGATCACACCAGACGGACTGGATATCATGAAAATTTCGTATGCTGCACTCCCTTGGGTACTGGATGAATATGCCCTGCTGCCTTGTGGGGGCGCACTGGGCCGGGGTTGTGGGCCACTCGTGCTGACCAAGGAAGGTTCCACCGTCAAAGGCCCGGAAGCCCTGTCCGGCAAGCGTGTAGCCGTTCCGAGTGAACGTTCCACTGCCTATCTGCTGTTCCGCCTGTGGGCGGCCAAGCATGTGCCTGGGGGTGTCGGCGAGATCGTCGTGATGCCGTTCGACCAAATTATGCCTGCTGTCCGTGACGGGAAGATAGATGCCGGACTAGTTATTCATGAAGCACGGTTCACGTATCCGTCCTACGGGCTTAGTAAGCAAGTCGATCTGGGGAACTGGTGGGAAGAAGATACAGGACTGCCGATCCCGCTCGGAGCTATTATTGCCCGCCGTACGCTGGATCTAGATGCGATCACAAACTGGATACGCGCCTCTGTCGAATACGCTTGGCAGCATCCCGAAGCTTCGCGTGAATATGTATTGTCTCATGCGCAGGAGCTTTCACCTGATGTCGCCCAATCGCATATCGACCTGTACGTTAACGATTTTACCGCCAATCTGGGCGACAGTGGATATGCCGCCATCGAAGCTTTGCTCGGTCGTGCCGCGCAGGAAGGGCTGGTACCTTCGTTTGATTTAGCCCAACTGCGCCCTACATCCACAACAATACGTTAAAAGGGAGAGACATGCCTTGCATGTTTTCCTACTGAATAGAGTAGTTTAAACATATAAAACCTCCCGAACGAGCACATGACCTAGCCATGCGCCCCATTCGGGAGGTTTTATCATTTCATATGGCGAATCTTCATTCGACTCGCTTGATCCCTATACTTAGTTCTGTTCCTGCTCCACAACCTCGGTCTTAAATACGTTATCCAGTTTGGTACCCAATCTTTTGACCAGCGGCACCTTGATATCCCGGCTCAGCTCCTTGAAAAAAGCGTCCATGTCACAATTAATCTTATCCAACACGACCTTCACGGTACCCTCCTCCAAGATCTGCTCATTCAGATCCTCCGGTACGGTAACCGAGATATCATACTTCTTGCTTAACGTTTTAATGTAGCGGGTAAAGATTTCGATAAGCTCCTCATTGTTGAACTTCTCAACTGCAACTTGCCCTTTGTTGGTAAATTTCAAATTCACTCTCACGTTAGCATTTCCCCTTTTCCTTTTGACCATTTATTTTGGATAAACGTTGAACCTTTCAGAGGCTCTTCAAAGAAAGGGCCTTACCGGTCGTTTTAGACTCTTGTCCTTTGATATACTAAGTATAACACATTAAGGCCGTTTTCATTTCCCAACTTGTCGTTTTATGATAAAAAATGATAAAATTTGCGCATTTTCAGCATAAATTCTTTCTTTTCATGCCAATCATTAGGAATATCCCCTACACAAATACACAAAAAAACGCCTATCTCGCAAAAGAAAGACGTTTCCGTATAGATGCCTAAGTGGTATGCATTTACAGAGGTTTCGTACATTCCCAACCATGTGAACGATACTCACGCACAGCGTCTCGTATATCCTCAATATCATCAGAATGCAGCAAAACGGCAGGTAGAATAACCCAATATTCATTCTCCGCTAGATCAATAAATACGTCCTCGACATCGTAATATTGCATATCGCCAAATGCCGTGTCTCTGATCTTCTGTCCAACTAAAGGTGTAAACGGAGAATCAAATGTTTTCATCACCTTCGTATATTCCTTCACGCCCGTTGCCGAGATTTGCTGTGAAATAATGACGCTCAATGCTGTTACCTCCCTGACCTAATAATGCTCATTATACCCTTCTCTCAGACCCTCTACAAAACCTTGCGTAAAAAAAATCATAAAAATCAATACATTAGGTTCCCCCTATTGCTGACCGGTGAGTTTAAAAGTGCCGCCTTCCCGCTTCCCAAGCGGATAATTTTGAACCGTCATTTCCACCCTCGTATTCTTATCCCATACCGGAAGCTTGTCAGATGTACCGTACTCTTTCATAGCTATGTTTATGACTTCCTCCGCCTTCTTCGTCAATACAGCTGAGGACATATTATATTTACCATAACCTTGATAAGCACCGCCAAAACCAAGATTAGGTTGATTGTTCACATTCAGTAGCACACCCTTCAACGTGCCATCCTCTGTTACATCAAAAGTCACTTTTTCCAATACAAAATCATCGGTAACGACAGATGTCTGCTCTAACATATGCGTTATGCCTGACAGGTTAGCTGTTAATCTAACTCGTCCCAGTAGCGCCTCTGTATCGTTGTGTTGCTTCGTTAACGCTTGTGTTGTTTTATTTAGTGAAGCGTTCGCACTAGTTAAAGTATTGACCTTCGTATTCAGATTATAATTCCACACCGCCAAGGCTATACATCCTAGTACAGCTACTCCTGAAATGACTGTTGCTACAACTGCGAGCTTACGAACAGAATGTGCTTGCGGCTCCACAGACTGAGCATGACTGCTTAATTCTCCCATACCAAACTTCCTCTCTACTTATATAGTCATATTTTACTATTCCCTTCTCTGATAATCTAGTATATTTTTCCTAATTCCATATTTCTATGCATTTGTACAGGAATTCGTTTCATCAGCCCTGGAGTTTCGGTTCTTTCGTTTTCTAGGAGATGCTGTATTTACCAGATACACACTGCCTGCAATCAGCACCAGCCCCACAACAAACGTCAAAGTAAGCGATTCCTTGAGCATTACCATACTAAAGACTGTGGACAACACCGGAATCATAAACGTATATGAGCCGACGGTTCCTGCATCTCCATTGTCGATCAGTTTAAAATAAATTATCCAGCCCATCGCAATCACGAATATCGAAATAAACAATAGAATTGCGATAAAGGAGGTCGTCCAGTGAATATCGCTCCATTTCTCGGTCGTAAATCCAATCCCATTGAGTATAATCCCTCCCAAAATGAGCTGCATCGTCACCGCCCAAATGGAGTCCAGTTGCTGACTTTTTTTCTTCATATAAATCGTTCCGAGCGCCCAGCACAATCCTGAAGCTAGCCCCAACACAATACCCAGTACCGATAAATGCCCTGCCATTCCACCAGAGCTAATCACGATCACCCCGCCAAAACCCAGTACCAGTCCAATGACCTTCAGGGGAAACATGCGCTCCCCTAACCACATCCAGGAGAATAATCCCAACAGGATCGGCTGAAGGAATACTAAAGTGGAAAATAACCCAGCAGGCAAATAACGCAGCCCTACCGTCTGCAAGCCATAGTAGCCTGCAATATTAAATATGGACAGCACAAGATAAGTCCACGCATTCTGTCTAAAACGCAAGGTTTCCCGGTGACGTATAGCGAACAATAGCAGAATCACACCACCCAGCAGGGTACGGATTCCTGAAAAAAATATCGGCGGCGTATCTGGCAAAGCCAGCTTGGTCAACGGCCAGTTGATCCCCCATACCATCACTAATATCAAGACAAGCCACAACGTAGCTTTAGGTGTTAATTTTTTCATAGATGTCTTCTCTCCCTTAGATTTTTCATCGCTCATTGCTACCGACTAAAATCTGAATAGCCGTTTGCAAAGTTTTGCTTTACTAGCGTATACTGTGGTCACTAATAAATAAAATGAATGTTTTCAATAAGGGAGATAACTTTTCACTTATGACCATTACTCAGATTATGATCTTCGTTCGTGTAGCTGAAACGCTAAACTTCACCCAAACTGCCCATGAGCTGCATATGACGCAGCCCGCGGTCAGCCATGCCATCGCCAGCATCGAAAACGAGCTGGGTGTCCAGCTATTGCTGCGCGACCGAAAAAAAGGAGTGCTGCTGACAAATATCGGGCACAAGGTACTGCTGCAATTCCGTATGATGCTGCAAAGCATGGAAAAGGTACAGCAGCAGGTGGCTGCTGAAAAAGGTCTAGACGTGGGCACGATCACGATCGGTGCCTTTCCTTCTGCCTCAGCCTATTTTCTGCCCCCGATTATTCATCATATTCGTCAGCATTATCCGAACCTTGTTTTCGATCTACATGAAGGCTCCACGAATGAAGTCAAGGAGTGGGTGCATACCAGAGAAATCGAAGTCGGTATCATCCTGTTACCAGACCCTCAGGTAGATATCATCCCATTATGTCAGGATGACATGGTTATTCTCCTGCCAGACGGTCACCCTCTACAATCGCACAATAAAATTGCCATCCGTGACTTGAATGAGCAGGATATGATCTTTTGTAAAGGTGGACATGAGGTCGCCATTATGGAAGGTTTTGAACGCGAACAAAGTCAGTTGCAGGCACAATTCATTACTCACAATGTCAGCACCTTGGTCAGCATGGTTCGACAAGGACTGGGTATGGGCATTGTTTCTTCACTCGCCTTGTCCACGTTCCCCCATGATCTGACCGTCAAGGAGACTTCACCTCTGATCACACGTCAAATCGGTATCGCTGTACCATCCCTGCACAATGCTTCTCTGGCTGTACAGTTATTTGTGCGTACTGCGCAGGAGCTGTTTACGGATATGAAGCAGTAGAAGCATTGGATTATGAACATAAGGAGGTCTATTCATATGCAGAGAAATCAAATCATTCGACCAAATAGCTAAATTTCTAACCTATAAGCTTATACATCACATATAATACATTAATTGCTAATTTTGCATTTAACCAAAAAATAGAAGTTGTCCACCTATTAATAGCCCTGTCTGTTTTTACAATTACTTCTTATGTTTTATCCAAGTTTTTTTTGAAATTCAGAAACTTTAAGATGTGGACAGAGGGAGCACCCACCGTTCTCATAGAAGGAGGGTTCATTCTCGAAGATAACCTAAAAAAAAATAATATGACATTGGATTCTTTAAACCAACAACTTCGCCAGAAAGAAATTTTTAATATAGAAGAAGTGCAGTACGCCCTCCTTGAGATTAACGGAAAACTATCTGTTCAAAAGAAAAAGGAACTGCAAGCCGTGACATTAAAAGACCTGCAGTTGAATGCAGGTAATGCCACACAGTTCCCAATTGAGCTTGTAATCGACGGACAGCTTTTGCATGGCAATTTAAACTCCAATCATATTCCCGAATCATGGCTGCTGTCTCAACTGAAGGCCCGCGACAAAAAGTTAGAGGACGTATTCTATGCCGTTAAAGTCAGCAACGGCTAGCTCTATCTGGATGAATATAAGGATAAAATCCAGCAACCCATTGATGTAGAATAGTATTGACTTTGGGTCAAAAAATTACTTGAGGTTCAACGTAATCAGATAATTGTATTTGGCAGCGTGCTTAAGCTCATCCAAAATGATACCGTACACCGTGTCCTTATAGATACCGGCAGGCAAACCAAACCAGATGTTGCGATATCGTTCCACCGCACCCAACTCTCCCATCAAGGCGCGCTGTAGACCTTCTGTATAAGATTGCACCCTCTCATATTGCTCACTACTGATGCCTGCAATTTCCTGTCCTGTCAAAGCCCGATACATCTCTCTGAACATTTTATTGTGACCGCGCTCATCATTACGGATGCTTTCAATAATAGCCACCTGCTCTTGTGAGGGTGCCAAATTGATCAATTCATCGTAGAACAACTCATCGTTACGCTCCCCTTGTACCGCTTCCTTTATCATTTGTACTGCTTTCGGAAATCCTGTGTTCCAGATCGGTACAAAATCGGCCCGCATATAGTATGAATTTCCCCAGTAAGAAGGTACTTGATACAAGTTTATTCCTCCTAATGTTAGTTTTTAGAAAGTATATGCGCATCTGCCCATGTCGGTTCCTAACATTAGGAGAATATACTGATGATAGCTATCCTTCAATGTCGGATCAAACCTCCAGCTACATCATCCCAGCGCCAAGAAACCTCATGTCCATGGAGATGCAGCCCCCCAAACCACTCATCGATCCCTTGAACTGCAATGCGGTCCGCTGATCCATTCAGTACCTCTTTACCCAACTCTGTCAGAATTACCTTTCGGTTCAGAAAATCCGGAATTTGTCTGAAATCCAAGCCCGCCTCAATCCCGTCAATGATCAGCAAAGGATGTTCGCCTTGCGCCAAAGCACGAATAAATTTCCAGTATTCGAGATCACCCATGCCAAGCACATGCAGAACGTCAGTTACCTGACGAAACAATTCCAATGCCGTATTCACTTCATTATGAACGGCCTGAAGCGTGGTCTGTTCCACAATGCCAAGACCATTCTGCTCCGAGGGCAGCCGCTTGAGATGCGCTGTGAAAGCTTCATAGGCAAAAGGCAGGCCGGATGCTGCCAATTCTGCCTTCTTGTCTTCCAGCAGATTAGCCATTTGAACAGGATCAGGAGAAGCATACGCCTTCCAAAGCTCGCTTCCGAGTTCCATTTCTTGCCGCCCAATAGTCCGCCAGGTCCCAGATAATGTCTGAAGCTGTGCCGGAGTGAGCTGTCCCAAGCCATGAAAGCGTTCGATTCCCGGAAACTCCCCAATGCAGAGCAAGCTCAGCTTCGTGCGGCCCAGTTTCTGTCTTTTGAACCAGTGGAGCAGATAGGCGAGCATGCTCTGATCAAACAGGTCATGCTCAAACCACAATACGACTTCATCATACTTAATAAACTCACGAAGTTTCTGCTCCTGTTCCTCACAACCCATAATATATTCGCTGGTCGGAATACCCATCGATTCTTCTAGGACCCTGGCCCGCAATGCCCGTTCTTCCGCCCCCGCTGGATTTAACGGTCCTGCCGGATATACCTCTCTCCATACAAGCACATCACCCTGTACAACACCCTGCTTCAACATCTCGCCTACAACATCACCGTTAACAATATGCAGCATGTTTTGCCCTCCCTCATACAAATGATTGAACACAGAAACGAGATCAGCTACCGGGAGTGTACCTTTCAGCTTTCGGCGAGCATCGTGCAACCGCTTCTTAAGCGTCGGGACCGGAGTGCCCAGATAATCGGAAATTTCCTGAAGAGAATAGCCGTAAAAATAAAACAGCCGCAGAGGCACGCGCAGCTTGGCAGACAGTGCCTTCACCGATTGTTGCAGAAATTGGCTCTCCTCCCTACGCTCCGCAATTTCTGCTACACCCGGTACTCCTCCCGATATCTGCATAGCCTCATCCAGAGGAAGCATCGAATGATGCTTGCGCCGCAGCATCCGCTGGCACTGTCTTACGACAATGGTCTTGAACCAGCCTGGAAAAGCGGACGCGTTCTGCAGCTTCTCCAGATTCTGATAAGCTTCTATGAGCGCATCCTGCACGGCATCTTCCGCGAGATGAACATCCTTCAGCATGTCATAGGACACCGCATAGGCCATCCCGCGAAAATGCAGCATTAGCTGCCCGAACGCTTCTTCATCCCCCTGCCGTGCCTTTTCAACCCACTCCTTCATACATCCCTAGCCTCTTTTCTCTCGTGTTCTTAGTCTTAAGTGCCAACTCCGTGGAGGAAGGTTACAAATCAGCTAGTTTCTCAACAGAAATATATCATCCTTTATTTTTTACGAGGTTAAGTTCAATATGACTTCGACCATGTAGCCATAGCAGTTCGTCCAGTAAAAACGTCAATCCATCCTTACTACGCAAACGCTCGATCAGTTCTGTAACGACTTCCATAATCCCACGCTGTACATTCTTCGCTAGTTGGAGGCCCCCACTTTCCCCATCCACATAAAGATGTGGATGGTCCGGTTGTTCTACCTTTCTTACATGTCGCAGACACAGTATCCCATGTTCAAGATAAAAGAAATAACTACGATCATACAGAACTCCCTCAAATAATTCATACATATGAGGATCATCATCAGGTCCATATGTCATGGTAGCCCTTTTTAAACTAACTGGATTGTTCATATATTCTTTCACTCCCTCAGAATTTAAATTGTAAGTTCCTATACTGAAATTCTAGTGAAGTAAAACTCTAATTAAAATAATGTGAATTTTTTATTTGATAAGTCCTGAATGTTTGTATGCAATACTGTAATTTATGTATAAGAAGTCGTTCATTGAATACATTCGCAATATGGTATATATACCAAGTTAACTTCTATTTTGTTAATGAGGTACTTATACTATATGTTTTGAATTCTTATAATCAAATTGGAGAGTGATACAATGAATTTTATAAAATCTATTTATACAAAACAAAACGTAAATAGCTCAGTACTCTTTTTTGCATTTTTAGTTTTATATAGTGTTTTTTCTAAGATTGAAATTAAACCCGTAGCTCTTTTGCTTTTTACAGTTGCATTTGCCTTTTTTAATGCCCTGAGTAAATTTGTCCAATCCACACGTAGTGATAATGATCCTAAGTAAGTAATCTCTACATATTAAAAAAGACCTCCAGGACGAATATAGTACGTGACTATACCGTTCTGGAGGTCTTGATTTACATTTTCGAATTGTTAACACCCCATCATGCAGGTTTGCAGACAATTCATTTCATTGTACCCTTTTAAACTACCTTAACAAGGCTCTTCGTTCGGTTTCCCGGCATCTGTAGCTGTACGGAAGCTTGAACCGCAGCCGCATGTAGCTACGGCATTCGGGTTATGAATCGTGAAGCCGCCTGACATTCCAGACTCTTCAAAGTCGATTTCCAGACCGTCCAGGTAGCGGATGCTTTCCTTTTCCACTACAATCTTCATATCCTGTACGTTCATATATATATCCTGATCCGTCTCGTTGTCGTCAAAGCCCATTGCATACGAGAATCCGGTGCAACCACCTGGCGTAACACCCAGACGTAAAAACATATTCGGCGTTTCCTGCTGCTCCAGCATATCCTTCAAACGCTCAGCAGCGGAATCGGTGATGTTAATCATAGCTCCATCCTCCTCTTTTACTTCATGTTCTCCTTCAGTATACTCCACTATTTGCAGGTGCTCAAGTCATGGAATGTCCTTCCCTTACAGGCTTCAAGACCTGTTTTTCTATTCGTTTGTATTGAACACCGGTGGTGTGAGGTTTATAATAGGTGAAGAGTGTGTAAAAGAAACTGTCGGAAATTTGTCATTTCAAAGGCGATATTTTGAGATATTCATCATTGTAGCCTGGCATTGTAACATTTTTCACATATCGTATATCCGCGCTGCCGGATTTTACCGACGGAACGGGACATCCTGTGCGCATCAAGCGCTTGTGCCGCTGATTTGGCGGACAGCCTCGCACAGAGCAACTTGAAGGAGGAATAGGCATGTCCACATTAGTTACACCTTTTACAGACCGCAGAATGGCGGAAATTGTAGAAAAGGTACAGAACGGGATTCGTTTGAACCTCGAAGATGGTATATATTTGTATGAAACTGACGATATCCTCACACTGGGTCAGTTGGCTAACGAAGCTAATTTACGCAAGAACGGAAAAAAGGTTTATTTTATCGAAAACATGAGCCTGTACTTCACCAATGTATGCGAAGCGCGCTGCGCGTTCTGCAATTTCCGCAAGGATCAGGGGGAGGACGGCTCTTATACGTTGTCCGGGCAGGAAATGATTGATTATGTAGAGCAACACATCCATCCGGGGGTAAGAGAATTTCATATCGTCGGTGGTCATAATAATCATGTGCCTTTCCAATACTATGTAGACTCATTGAAGGCGCTGAATGAAAAATATCCCCACGTTACACTGAAAGCCTACACAGCAGCGGAAATTGACTTTTTCACACGCATAAGCGGCTTGAGTATTAAAGAAGTGCTTGAGGAGCTGCAAAAGGCTGGACTTCAATCCCTGACTGGTGGTGGCGCAGAAATCTTGTCCGACGAATATCGCAAGAAGATGCGTGTTACGAAAGCCAACGTGGACCGCTATCTCGAAGTACATCGCACGGCCCACAATCTCGGCATGAAAACTCATACGACTATGCTGTACGGTTCGGTCGAATCGTATCAGGATCGTATTGAACATATGCTGCAAATTCGCGAATTGCAGGACGAAACGAACGGATTTATGGTATTTATTCCACTGTCCATGCAGCCGAAAAGCAAAAACGCCAACATTATGCGTCGTAACTCCGCTTACGAAGATCTCAAAACCATTGCGATCAGCCGCCTGATGCTGGACAATATCGACCATGTCAAAGCTTACTTCATTAATATTGGCCCGCAATTGACGCAGGTCGCTCTCACCTTTGGCGCATCAGACGTCCATGGCACGATTGTGCGCGAGCAGATCAGCCATGCCGCAGGTGCGTTGACCCCTGCCGGATTGACCCGTAAAGAGCTGATCTGGCTGGTCAAAGGTGCAGGACGCATACCTGTAGAACGAGACACCTTCTATAACGAAATCGAAGTTTTCGAATAAATGTAATATCGGATTCAGATTTCCCGCGAGCATATCATCCCCATTACTCACATCATGCAGCATCATGCTGCCCCGGAATACGCTGGTCTGTCTGCCACAGGCAGGCCCGATTCTCGGGTTTTATAACAACAAAAACTTGTGTTAGATCGACGAGACACCAGACCATTTGCCGGGGACACGGTAGCGAAAGGAAGGCGGATTTTGATGAAAAATTTCGTTATTCTGGGGGGCGGCTATGGCGGCCTTACCATTGCCAAAGAATTGCTGGATAAACACATTCCCGACGATGTTCAAGTTATTTTAGTGGATCGAATGCCCTTTCAGGGCTTGAAAACAGAGTACTATGCCCTCGCAGCAGGTACGGTTTCTGATTTTGATTTGCGGGTGCATTTTCCAGATGAGCAACGTCTTATTCGCAAATACGGAGAGGTCACCTCGATGGATCTGGAGAATAAAATGGTCCATTTTCAAGACGGTGAACCCTTGCCCTATGATCAGCTTGTCATTGCGTTGGGTTGTACCGACCGCTTTCACAATACACCGGGGGCTGAAGAACACAGCTGTACGATCCAGTCGTTTAACCATACCCGCCAAACCTATCTGCGCTTGAACGAAATCAAGCCATATGGACATGTCCATATTGTAGGCGGCGGTCTTAGCGGTGTTGAGATTGCAGCGGAGTTACGTGAAAGCCGTACGGATTTGAATATTACCATTATGGATCGGGGCGAGCGGGTGCTGTCAGCATTCCCGCAACGTTTGTCTGCCTATGTACATGCTTGGTTCAAGGAACATCAGGTTAATGCCCTGAACCATGTTGCGGTTTCTCGTATTGAGCCGGGGGCTATTTATAACCGTGACGAGCAAATTGTAACGGATGCAGTGGTATGGACGGCCGGGATTCAGCCGGTAAAAATTGTGCAGGATTTAGCCGTCCCTAAAGACCCTCAGGGTCGCATCGTGCTCAACGATTACTACCAAATACCAGATCATCCAGAGGTATATGTGGTCGGAGACTGTGCCAGCCTTCCCTACTCTCCAAGCGCTCAGGCGGCAGAGGTGCAAGGGGAACAAATCGCACATATTGTACGTGATCTATGGAAAGGTCAAACGCCTCACCCGCATCCTTTAAAGCTGCGCGGTACATTAGGCGCACTTGGCAAGAAGGCCGGGTTCGGCTATGGCTTTATGGGCAGCACTTCATTGCGCGGCCGTGTACCACGCCTGCTTAAAAGCGGTGTGCTTTGGAAGTCCAAACGCCATTTTGGCTGATCATGCTAAACAAACAAAGAAGACCCGCTCCCAAAGCAGGTCTTCTTTGTATATTGCGTGTATGGGCTAACAGAGCATTATATTTCAATCCAAGTCTATGTTATCCCATGCTTCAGCTTCCTTAATTTTGTTCATAATCACTTCGTACAGAAGCTCTGCTGAATCTGCGGATACAATCTCACCATTGACCATCGCATAGGGTTCCGCGTTACACTGACCGCAATTACTTAGGCAGCCGTATTCAATCACATCATAATCTGGATTCTGTTCCAGCTTGGACATGATTTCATCAGTGCCCCAATGCATATTACTGGTGCAAAACTCAATAATAGGTCTTAACATTTTTTCACCTGCTTTGGATGACGGGCATTTTAATTTGGCCCGCTTTGTAATATAATAATAAAGGTATAGGAAAGGAGTTGAATTCTAATGAGCGAAACACAAAGCGTTCAAATGTATGATGAAGTAGCAGATGTACTGGATAAGCTCCGTCCGTTCCTGCAACGCGATGGCGGCGACGTTGAGCTGGTTGACGTTGAAGACGGCATCGTTAAGCTGAAGCTGGTAGGCGCTTGCGGCAGTTGCCCAAGTTCCACAATCACGCTGAAAGCAGGGATTGAACGCGCTCTTCTCGAAGAAGTCGACGGCGTCCAAGAAGTGGTACAAGTATTTTAATGCTTGATGCATAATGATCATGAGAGTCTTGACTTCGGTAACGAAGCTCAAGACTCTTTTTTGTGTTACAGCGTCTGAGAGATCACTCAAGCTTATATGGTTGGCCGAATGGGGTCCAATCCTCCCGATACATCCATAATATTGCCTGTTATAAAATCCGAATGCTCCTCACACAAATAGGCGATCACTCGCGCAATGTCCTCTCCGCTCCCCGGACGCCCACGCGGTGTCTCTTTATCCTGCATGCCGATGACATCGGCGATTGACATTTCCTTATTTGCTCCTCGAATATCCCCTGGACAGATCATATTGACCGTGATGCCATAAGGAGCCTCCTCCACAGCCAGTGACTTCGTAAAAGACACCAGCCCCACCTTGGCGGCTGCGTAGACGGCGCGATGCGGCCAAGCCCTCGCTTCTCCAGCATGACCAAAGCCAAAATGAATAATACGTCCCCATTGCTGGCTACGCATGTGAGGCAATACCAAATGATCCAGCAACATGGTACCGACCAGATTCCCTTGTATCATGGTATGAATCTCAGCTACACTGTAATCCGCAAACAGGCGGCGTTCCCGGATGAACGGTCCAGCATTGTTCACCATAATATCGACTCCGCCTAGCCGATCCTGGACTTCACCAATCAGCCTCGTGATATCTTTCTGAACAGTGATATCCCCTTGTAAAGACAGGCAGCGTACTCCCTTAGACTCAATCACCCGCTTAAGCGCTTCGGCTTCTGCTTGGCTATGCACATAATTCAGCGCAATATTACAGCCTTCATTCGCCAGACGCAGAGCGGTCGTTTTACCTAAACCTTTGGCACTACCCGTTATGAATGCGACTTTATCTCTCAACAATTTTCCTCCTGTTCACAGAGAACGGTCACCCCCAAGTATAAAATATTTAAGCTTCCCCTACAACTCTATCCAAAAGAAACCCCAGTCCTCTTGTTCAAGAGAATCTGGGGTTTGCGTGCAATGTGTTCTCGTTCCCTACTTAAAATGCCGGGATAATTGCGCCTTGGTATTTATCTTCAATGAATTTTTTAGTTTCTGGGGATTGCAAAGCTTTAAGCAGCTTCTGAATCGCTTCAGAATCTTTATTATCAGGACGAGCTACCAGAACGTTAGCATATGGAGAATCTTTATCTTCCAGTGCCAGTGCATCTTTCGTCGGGTTCAGCTTAGCTTCCAGAGCGTAGTTCGTGTTGATCAACGCAATGTCCACTTCAGGCAACTGACGTGGCAGCATAGCCGCTTCCAGCTCCTTGAATTTCAGGTTTTTCTTATTTTCAGTAATATCTTTTACGGTAGCTTCAATGTTGCTTGCGTCTTTCAGCTTGATCAGACCTTGTTTTTCCAACAACAACAATGCACGGCCTCCGTTTGTTGCATCGTTCGGAATGGCTACCGTTGCGCCATCTGGGAGTTCATCAAGCTTTTTATATTTTTGGGAGTAGATGCCGAAAGGCTCCAGGTGAACCGCGCCCACAGAAACCAAATTCATTTTGCGCTCTTTGTTCATAACATTCAAGTAAGGTACATGTTGATAGAAGTTAGCATCCAACTGCTTGTCAAACAATTGAACGTTCGGCTGTACATAGTCGTTAAACTGAACGACTTGAAGACGAACCCCTTCCTTTTCCAACTGAGGTTTGATTGCTTCCAAAATTTCCGCATGCGGCACAGGAGAAGCTCCAACTTTCAGCTCCACTTCACGTGGTGATCCGCCTGTATTTTCGGCCGCATTGTTTGTATCCGATGTTGTGCTCTTTGTGCCGCAAGCAGCCAGCACCGCAATTAATGTCAAGCTTAATACAGCCAATACCCATTTCTTCATGTATTACCCCTCCAATAATTTGTAATATTCAGGAGCAGACGTCCTGATCAATAAGGATATCTATATGTTTTCCCTATTTTCGAGTATAATGCCGCACGAGACGGTCTCCCGCCATTTGCAGCAATTGAACCAATACGACCATCAGCACGACCGCAACGATCATTACAGCCGTTTCATAACGATAATAGCCGTAGTTGATAGCCAGTGTACCCAGTCCACCGCCCCCGATCATCCCGGACATTGCCGTGTAGGATACGAGTGTAACGACGGTAATGGTTAATGCGGCTAGCAGTCCCGGAAGTGCCTCACGTAACAGCACACGCCGGATAATTTGTCCTGTCGAGGCCCCCATTGCTTGTGCGGCTTCAATGACACCCTTGTCCACTTCACGCAGAGACGTTTCGACAAGACGTGCGAAGAATGGGGCAGCCCCGATAACCAATGGTGGGATGGTTCCCAACACCCCGGTCGAGGTACCTACCAGCGATCGTGTAAAAGGAATAAGTGCAACGATCAAAATGATAAATGGCACGGAACGTAAAATGTTAACGATGAATGATAATACAATGTATATCACCTTCATCAGAGTCAACGAGGAGCGGCTCGCCAGAAACAATAATATGCCGAGCGGCAAACCAATAATGAGGGTGAACAATGCGGATGCACCGAGCATCTGAAGGGTTTCCAGCGTAGAATTCCCTAGCTCTTCCCAACTCACTTGTGAAAAATCAAGTTCGCTCATTGTCCGATCACCTCCACATCAAGTCCTTGCCCAGACACTTCGCGCAGCGTATGCTCTATATCCTCATGATTTCCTTCAAAACGAACGATTAGCTGACCATAGGGTACATTTTTAATCGTAGATATGGTTCCCTGCAAGATCGCAAAATCAACCCCAGTGCTTCGAGCCGTACGCGACAGAATCGCATCATATGTTTTGCTGCCCAAAAAGGAGATACGCACCACCTGTGCCGACTCGCCCTCACCTGCTGCCACAATCGCTGCTTGCAACTCCTCGGGATGTTCTGACTCCCGCTGGATAAAGTCCTTGGTTACCTGGTGCTGTGGCTTCAAAAATACTTCCGCCACCGGACCTTGCTCCACGATGTCACCCTGATGAATGACGCCAACTTTATCACAGATGCTTTGAATGACATGCATTTCATGTGTAATCAGCACGATGGTTAAATTAAATCGCTGATTAATATCCAGCAGCAATTTCAGGATAGACCCCGTCGTCTGCGGATCAAGCGCAGAAGTCGCTTCGTCACACAGCAATACATGAGGATCACTAGCCAACGCCCGCGCAATTCCTACCCGCTGTTTCTGTCCACCTGAGAGCTGTGACGGATATTTTCCACTGTGCTCTTCGAGACCCACCAGTTCCAGCAGTTCACGGACCTTCTGGTCCAACTTCTGCTTGGGCGTGTTTACCAGCCGCAACGGAAATGCAATATTGTCATATACCGTCGCCGAAGACAACAAATTAAAATGCTGAAAAATCATTCCGATTTTTCGGCGCTGCATTTGTAACTGGGATTGACTCACAGTAGTGAGGTTTACCCCGTCTACCCATACTTCACCTGAAGTAGGGCGTTCCAATAAATTAATACAGCGGATCAATGTACTTTTCCCTGCCC
Source organism: Paenibacillus peoriae (assembly GCF_022531965.1). Classification (GTDB taxonomy): domain Bacteria; phylum Bacillota; class Bacilli; order Paenibacillales; family Paenibacillaceae; genus Paenibacillus; species Paenibacillus polymyxa_D. Next base: position 4,695,576 of record NZ_CP092831.1, read on the forward strand.
CGGAGTGACCAATCACTCCGAATATTTCTCCACGCTTTATAGAAAGATTCAACCCAGACAGCGCATTTACGCGTCGGTTGCCTTTGCCATAATGCTTGGTTAACTGCTTAAGCTCTATCAACGTGCTGCGACCCCCTTCACTTCTTCCTTACCCTTTTTACCAGTTGTCATCTCTCAGGATTGTATAAAATCGCTATTTATTTATACAAAAAAGAGCCCCTTTCACAGAATGAAAAGGGCCCCACCTTGCGATCCTTTTCTCATCTGCCAAAATCGCTATAACTCTAGCGGTTTTGTAGGAATTAGCACCATCATGTTCCCTCCCAGTGTATTACACCGGGAAAAAACGGGTTGCCGGGCTTCATCGGGCCAGTCCCTCCACCTCTCTGGATAAGAAAAATATGTTAAACTCCAGCTTTAGCTGTCCGTTAAGTTTATATAAAAAAACATAATTCAAGCATTTTTCTGAAACTAGGTTTCAGTATAGATAGTTTACATTGCTTTGTCAAAGGATATTTTCTATCATATTTTTGGGCGTACTGCCCGGTTCTTCCATTGTTTCGCAGTATAAGTAAAGGCGATTGACAACGACCGACACACCATTTCCAAGCCCTGCTGCAAATCTTCCAAATGGTGATCAAGGTCCTCCAGTTGGATTTTTCCATACAAAGCTCGGTGTCGTTGCCAGAGATCATCCTGCATTTCTGTATTCATATAGTGTATCTCCGTATTTCGCCGCTTACGCAGCCGATTGATCGCATCGTTGTATGTATCCTTGATATCATATAAATTATCGGTCAATACAGGATGCATTTTGAGATACTTGAGCTGCCGCAACACGGTAAAATACGAATAATGCGCCTTATACTGTCCTGTTTTTAAATCATACAGATCATTCAGCCAGTTGCCCAGCTTATCCAGAATGGAAAATACCCTCACAAACCCATCTTTATAAAAGAAAACATACAATGCATAGTCGGATTTTTCATCCTCACTCATATCTTCAGCATATCCGGCTTTCACTTTCATACGGAAAAAGGCGGCAGCATGATGGCTCTGCTCCAGTTCATCCAGAGATGACATTAGACCGCGTGTCAAAATATCCGCCTTCCGAAAATCGTGGGTCGGATCTCCACCAGCCTGAATTTGCCGTTCCAGCAGGTTCAACATATCTGACATGCTATTCATGGCATCTAGCAGGATGCCCTTGTTCACACGCGGCGGCTCACCCAGTAGCTTGCGTATCATGCTTACGCCTCCTTATAAATATAAAATCCGGCTGTAGGTTTAATTAGGGCGTCAAGCGAAATAACTTGTCCATCGTTGATCTACAAGCTTAACAATATCCTCACGCGGTAACACCTCATCCGGATACCCCGGCTTCATACGCGCATCCACTACAATCGGCAGCTTATAGTTCAGATGATGCAAACGCACTTCGCTGTCCGCGTACATATCCGTAGCCGGGTTAAAGCGAGTGAATACCGTCCACAGGAACGAGGCTTGAGAGCGAACGACTTCCTTGGCATCGTCCACAATGAAAACGAGCGGCCACTCTTGCTCACCCGCAGCTAATCGCTCCAATACACACGCAGCGAGTTCAGGCTCCTGCTCAAAGGAAGAGCCGGACACAACGAGGCACCCTCCGCAATAGGGCTCAATTTCACGAATGCCCGGCAGATCGCCTCCCTCATAAGCACGAGGCAATTCACGTACAGGCTCACCTATTCCCATCAGGATCGCCTTACTGCCATGATTCAGCTTGCGGCCTGTGTAATCGAGTGTATCGTGTGACGTGTGATTGAAAATAAATAAATCCCTTGCTGGATTAAATCGCTCCAGAATGGTTTCTAACAGCAGGTTAAAGTCAGATAAATCAATGACTCGATCTGTCAGCATCAGGAACTTGGTCAATGACAATTGACCTTGACCCAAAATGGTAAAACCGGATACAAGCGCTTCACGGGAGTAGCTTTCACGTACGACTGCCGCTGCCAGCGCATGTACGCCCGTTTCCGCATACGCCCACAGGGACTTGACGGAAGGCATCACAAGCGGATAGGCAGGCGACAGCAGACGTTGCAAAAACTCACCGAGGTAGTAGTCTTCTTGCCGAGGCTTACCTACAATGGTTGCCGGATAAATGGCATCCTTGCGGTGATGCATATGTTTGACATGAAATACAGGGAAATCATGCTGTAATGAATAATATCCAAAATGATCGCCAAACGGGCCTTCCGGACGGCGTTCATGAGGTGGCACATAACCGCTGATTGCAAATTCTGCTTCTGCTGGAATCCGATGACCCCCAAGCGGGTCCTCTGTCATGGGCAGCTTGCCTCCCATAATAAGCGAAGCCAGCAACAGCTCAGGCAAGTTTTCCGGTGCTGGAGCAATGGCAGACGCAATCAGAGCAGGCGGGCCACCGATGATAATCGTCGTAGGCAACGGCTCATTACGCAGCTCCGCTTCATGATAATGGAAACCGCCGCCTTTATGAATTTGCCAGTGAATGCCCGTCGTCTGATCATCATAAATCTGAATGCGGTACATCCCCAGATTATGATCCTTGGGCTGACCTGGCTTCTCGGTATACACGAGTGGAAGGGTAATAAACGGTCCTCCATCCTCATGCCAACTGGTCACTTTAGGCAGTGGTGCCAGCGGAGCCTCTGTACGGCGAACTCCCAATACAGGAGCCTCGCTATGAGATACTGTTTTTAGGCCTACTTTTAGCATGTCCTTAATCAGGCCACGTTCATTCCACAATGCTTTGGGTGTAGGTGGAAACAATGTTTTGGTTGCTCCTACAATCGCATCCATCAGTTGCTCTGGGCGCGGGCCAAAAGCCATGTCCACACGGCGATTCGTGCCAAACAGATTACTGGCTACAGGAAACGGAGTTCCTTTTACATTCGTGAACAGCAGTGCCGGCCCTTCTTCCTCAATGACTCTTCGATGAATCTCAGCCAGCTCCAAGTAAGGATCGACAGGTGCCTCTATAATTTTAAGATGATTTTCTTTACGCAGTGCTTCAATAAATTGGCGCAAATTCTGGTAGATCAACTGGACGATTCCTCCTAAGCAAATCAAGCCCTCGAGAAACTCGTGGGCCTGGTTTGTTTCTTATATGCTATTATACGTGTTTAAACGCCACTTGGGCAAAAAATCCGCTTCACTATGATCTATGAAATGCTTAGGTACGTTGTGCTTGGGTCGGAACAAGCTTGCGATCCGGTGACAATTGCCATACACGATAGCTCAGATAAGCCAAGATGGAGAACAACGATGCAATCACCAGCATATGCCCCAGCACGATAAACATGTAGATTTCAGGTCTGTTGACGTACAGCAAGATAATTCCAATCACCACTTGAAGCAGGATTAACAAGACCGATACAACACCCAATATACGGATGTCCCGGTGATTCGGGTGATAACGGTATGCGTAGTGACCCACAGCCAAGATAATGACGAACAGCAGACCGGCTGAAATCTGATGAAGCAACAGTGGAGATATGAAGCCTCCAATATTTACAACCTTCTGGATGACCGAGTGACTAAGCAACGCCCCTGAATAGACAGCAATATAGGTATAGATCGTCGATAGCCATATAAAATTACGAAAGCCCCGACTGACAGGCCCAGGAATCAGACGCGGAGTGTGGCGTGAGTCCGCATGCTCCTGCCAGGCCCCCAGCGTCATCATAGTCGCACTGGCAAAAGCGATAAGCGCAAAGCCAAAATGCAGTCCCATGACCGCAGCTGATTGGGAGAATATGACAGCCAACGCCCCCATTGCACCTTGTATGATCACAAACAAGAGCGTGAGCAGCGAGAATAGCTGTAAATCCTTTCGATGCTTCATAAACAGCAAAAAGCCAACAAATGAGGCGATAGAAAGAATCCCGGCCATGGCACTGACGGAGCGGTGAGAGAACTCAATAAGGGATGCGATCGTATGTGCCGGAACCAGCTTACCATTGCATAGCGGGAATTCCCGGCCACAGCCCAGACCCGAATCCGTCCGCGTCACAACACCTCCACCGAAGGTAGCCAAAAACATGACAATACATGTTACGAGTGCCAGCCATTTTAATATTCTAATTTTGTTATTCAAATTCACCCGTATCCTTCCAAATATAATATTTATTCACTTTATATGTTGTGAAATGATCACTTATAGTAATTATAACTGATATATCGTTCCTTGACATACGAGCTTTGTTGACAAAATGTGAACGTGTTCGTGAGAAAGCCGCCCCCTTGAAAGGAAGCGGCTTTCTGAATGTCTTGATGTTTAAAATTCAATTTGGAACCTTCATGTATGCATGTACAGCATTCATTATTTTGCCAAGCTCGTATGGACTTCAACAGCCCGATCCAAAAATTGCTCAATCTCCTCGCGGGATTTGCGCAGTCTGTTCACCAGACGTACCAGTTCTCGCCCTTCACTGTAAGCGATAAAGCTAGGAATCCCCAATACATTCTGCTCTTGACTGACGCTTTCGGCCTGTTCTACATCAATCTCAATTAATGTAAGCTTATCTGCATATTGTTGTTCCACATCAGGCATGAACGGATCAATGAAATGACAATCCCCACACCAGTCCGCCTTAAATACAGCCACCGTTACGCCCGGAGTGGATATTGCCTTATTAAAGTCTTCATGAGAGACGATTTTTTGCATGGATGATTCCTCCTTAAATTCTTTTTATACTGAAAAGATTGCACTTTCTATTGTAACGCCAAGTGAAGCTTTTGCACACTCCCCCATTCTGCTCACATGCCGATTGGAAGCCCTCTCATTGAGGCATACTAAAGATATACTTAAGAATCCACCACATAAACGACGACATCCTAACAGCATACCCAACTTACTTGGCAGGATACGGGGATGCTTGCAGTTGGAAAGGAGGTTATTTAGTCATGTCTCTTACCGAATGGCTCCATACGGCATCTCGACAGCTTCAGGGAGGGCTAAAGTTACTGGGTTCCGTTCCCCGTGTTGCTGAGGAAGCTTGGGAAGGCAAACGGGCAGCCTGGACCGAATCCCGCAAATTACGCTACCCCTTGCGTGAACTAGCGTGGGATTATCATACGGCACAGGCCGCTATGAATGAAGCTGAAGCGTTAATGTTGGTGAACGGACCCGCTACGCGTCCCTCTTCTCTGAATATGCCCTTATGCGAAACAGACTGTGAGCTGCTGGAGCGGATCAAGAACGATACAGCACAGGAGAATCGCAGCAACGTTACCCGCACTGCTGCTTACCTTGAATGCTATCGTGGCTACCCGGAGTTACACTGGGCATTACTGGCTCACCTGGTTTCTCGTAATGGCGGCTATCATATGACCGATCTGAAAGGGGGACTGATTGACAACCTATTCGGCGAGCAGGAAAAGGAATGGCTGTATCGGCTACTGGAGCGCTGTAACGCCCTTATTTTTCAAGACGCTTATCCGCAGTTGCAACTTTACATGCACAGCCGTCATTTAGGTCGGAGTTGCTTTCATTTGTTGCCTTATTTTCACGTTTCGCCATTCATGAAGCCCTTTTGGGAACGTTTCTGGGCATGGCGTGATAGCTCTCTGTTGACTGTGGCGCTCATCATTAATGAACAAAACTATATTGAAGGACGTGTAGTAAAAGATCCGTATTTTCAAAAATTTGTGACACACAAGCCGGGCTTTTATTTGCATGACTGGCTCCAGCTTAATCAGGTTATATTTCCACTTGGGCTAAACGGTGGGCTTGCTGGACTAGTGATGGAGCGTTTCGGCCATTTGGACGAGCGGATCGGCTTTGGCAAAAGTCTCTATGCTATGCTCTTCGGCCATCAGCAGGTGCTGGACCAGGCATCAGCATTCGCTAACAGTGTGCCGCATACGGGTTCACGCAGCGACTATTGGCCTGGACTATTCACCCCGAATGAACAAAAAGCGTTGCACTCTCCAGATGAAAGTGCAACGCTTTTAGCACATGAATGGCTACCGCCAGGACAACGTCTGTACAGCCCGGAGCTGAACGCCGTCTGGTCCGATACAACTTATGATCCAATCCCCCGGTATGACTGGTTTCAGGACGGCTCCACACTTGGGCATCTAAGCGAACCAAGGCGACCGCTGTTATTTGCCATGCGCCACGAGCATCGCCATGGCATACAAAAAACAGCAATGGCCCACGTTGCCCATAACAGCTTGCAACCTTTCCACTGAAAGACTGGAGAGCTCTTTTAGCCTCGCTGTCCTGTGGACTCACGCTGTAGGCGCATTAACGGACGTAGTACCTTTTGCAACATACGTGGGTAGTTGCCCAGCTCGTCCCTGCGCAATACGCGCAATACAACCAGCAACACCAAGTAGCATACCAGTACAGTCGCTCCGGCAATGCAGCATGCGATGAAGAAGGCTACACGCGCAGGCATCAGATGCACCAGCAGAATACAGGCTTCATTTACACCGTATCCGATAGCTCCTGAGACGACGACTGCGGTTAAGAAACCTGCCCAGCGACGGCCCATGATGGAAAAGGAGACGATCCCTTTAAGCACACGCAAATTCAGCAACGTGATCACGAGGAAACATAATCCGGTTGCGGCAATGATCCCGTAAATCCCAAGCCAACCAGCCAGCAGCCAGCTCGCTGCAAACTTGACGACGATCCCGACCATGACATTAACCATTGAAATACGCGGCTTGCCCATACCGATCAATATCGAATTAGAAGTCATCATCGTAATCTGGAATATCGTTCCGAGTGTCAGAACAGCGATGATACCACTGCCTCCAAGCGAGCTGAACAGTAAACCATTAATAGAATAGGCGGTCACACATAAAGCCAGCACAATCGGCATTCCAGTCAAAATAGAGATACGCAAAGCCAGCGTCATCTGATTTTGTAAATGCTGCTCATCCTTACGAGCAAATGCCGCTGAAATGATCGGAATGAGCGATTGGCTGAGCGCAATGGCCAAAATCGGCGGAATCCCCGCCACACTCTGTGCCCGAGAGCCTAGATAACCCAACTGAGTAGTCGCCTGATCCAACCCCACTTGACCAGACAGCAGTCTCACCACAATCGAGGTATCAATAAAGTTGACCGCCGGAACGGTCAGAGACGACAATACAATCGGAATGGAAAGCTTAAAAATATCTTTGTAAATGCGCATCATCGGTAGCGCGGAGCTTTCCTCTTGGAATTGATCTTGACGATCCTGTCGATCCTGACGACGCAATTTTACCGTGTAGTACAACATGACCGCCAGAGCGCCAAGACTTCCCATGACACCCCCAAAGGAGGCCCCAGCTGCAACCTCGCGATCTCCATAACCCAGCTTCAAAATAATAAAAGCGAGTATAATAGCGGTCGCTACCCGTGCAACCTGCTCCACGATTTGTGAAATACCGCCTGCGGTCATATTACCGCGCCCTTGGAAGTATCCACGCATCATAGCAATGGCAGGGAACAGCAGTAATGCTGGTGCCAAAGCCTGAATGGCCAAAGCGGATTGCGGAACCCCTGCTACATGCTCGGCAAAATAAGGCGCTCCAAAATACAGCAGCGCTGTAATGATAATGCCTGCCGCAGCCGCGAATATTAAAGCTGCACGATACACACGTCGCGCTTCCGAAGGCCGATCCAGTGCATAACGTTCTGAAACCATTTTGCTCAACGTGCTTGGAATGCCGGCCGTAGCCACCGTGAGCAGCATCAAGTAAGCGTTGTTCGCAATGGTAAACGAGGCGTTCCCGACGGAACCGAGCAGATGCTCCAGTGGAACACGCTGTACCAGACCAAGCACTCTGGCCACCAAGGCGGCAGCGGCTAAAATAAGCGTACCTTTAAGGAATGTTTCTTTATTGGACAAAATGCGTTCCCTTCTTTCTTGCTGTTCACACGCATGCAAAAGCCCCGCACAAACTGTCATGGCCTGAGCCATCACCGGTGCGGAGCCGCATGTCGATTCTGTCTCTGCAAATCATAATAAATGATAACGAATCTCGGGTTATAACACCCAAATTAAGAATACAATAATCATGGCAAGCTGCAAAATCACTTTCATCACGGTGCTGGTAAAAAGGCCTAACACAGAGCCAAAGCCCACTTTAATAGCTCGGTCCAGCGGGGCTTTGCTTATCAGCTCACCTAGCACAGCGCCAATAAATGGTCCCAAAATCAGGCCAAATGCCGGAATAACAAAGGGGCCAATAATAATCCCGATAGTACTCAGTATCGCTGACAGGCGCGAGCCACCAAATCGCTTAACTCCCCACGCATTCACAGCATAATCCGCAACAAAAAGGGCAACGACGATTAGTGTTTGTATAATCCAAAACAGTGCATTGTATGGAGCAAACGAGAAAAACCAGCCGTATACAAAAAATGCAAAATAGATGGCGAGCGCCCCCGGCAATACGGGATATACCGCCCCGGCCATGCCCACAATGAATAGCACAATAACAACAATCCAGCCTACAACGTCCATGGGCCTCCTCCTTCTCGTCCATTCATCCTGCTAGCTGCATCATTCGTTTTATTACACAAGCACATAATCACGGATCACTTCTACAATGCCGTCGTCATTGTTCGAAGCCACGACCACATCAGCGGCTTCTTTAACCGTATCCTGAGCATTCCCCATGGCTACGCCCAGTCCAACCGCTTGAATCACAGCCAGGTCATTCAGACTGTCGCCAACGGCAACCACCTGCTCCAGAGTAATGCCAAGCAGGTCGCACACTTCAGCGATTCCACTGGCCTTGGATATACCAGCTGGGTTAATTTCCAGATTCGTCATTGAAGAATTGGAGATTTCAAGTCCACCCATGTCCTGAAGCTTCAGCAAAATTTGGTGGCGAATTTCGTCATTTTCCGTATTATAACCGAATTTAAGCCATTCCTGTGTGTCCAATGTATTCGGCCAACGATCTCTGTTATATAATTCCTCCGTTGAGTAAGCCCAGAACCAGGAGCCTGTTTCTACAGCAATCTGGTGCATCTTACGAACGAGCTCCTTATCAAGTAAATAACGACGCCACAACTCGTGGGGTGATTTCCACACCTCACTGCCGTTTACGGTTACCATTGGCGTCTCCAGGCCGAGTTGCTGACCGTAAGGCAGAGCATGCATCGCTGCACGTCCGGTGGACAAGCATACATGGATCCCTTCCTGTATCGCCTTGTTAATCCAGTTAATCGTTTCCAAGGAAATTTCATGATTATCATTCAGTAAAGTTCCATCCATGTCGAGCGCAAGCAGTTTGTATTTATATTGGTTCTCTCCCATAGTGTCTCTTCCTCCTGTATGTCCCTTATGTCCAACGACATTTTACCATGAAAAAGAGAAGCCCACAAAAAAATTCAAGTCCTCACTTTGCTGCCAGAGGCTTTTTAGGAGTACCATCTAGCCCATATACTTCGTCATACGCATCAAATATTTTACGCGCAACCGGTCCCGCGCTCGTCGCACCAAAGCCCCCTTCAGGAATGATGACCGCTACTGCCAGCTTCGGATTTTGACGGGGAGCAAAAGCGATGAACACCCCGTTATCTTTAACCGTACGTCCCACCACCTGCTCGGAAGTCCCCGTTTTACGGGCATAATCGTAGGGAAATCCGTTAAAAGCTTTAACATCCGTAGCCATACCCCGAATCACTGTATTCCAGTACGTATCTGAAAAAGCGACCTCATTCAGTACCTTCGGCTTAAATTCACGTACAAGATTCCCCTGATCATCTACAATTTTGCTGACCAAATGAGGTTGCATACGCTTGCCCTTTGTTGCCAGTACAGTCGTATACTGGGCTAGTTGCATGGCTGTATACTTTCCCTGCTGACCAAAGGATGCCTGTACCAAACGTGTCAACGCACTTTCCTTTTTGCTAGTATACTCGAGTCTGCCTGCCCACTCGCCCGGCAGATCAACTTCAGTCGGTACGCCTAATCCAAATTCCTTCATATACTTGTCCCATACGTCAATTCCCTGATGCACCCCTGCATTACTTCCGTATTTGCCATATAGCGGCTTGCCGATCATATCCACCATAAACGTATTTGACGAGACCTCAATTGCCCTGCTAGGTGTCAAAGAACCATACACATGTCCGCTAGAGTTCCCAACCCGGCTGGAGCGATTTTTGCCGTAGTACGCACTTCCCGTATCCTGATAAGTCTGTCCGGGAGAAAACAGGTTTTCCTTCAACCCGATCAGCACGGTCAGCGGTTTAATGGTTGAACCCAGAAGCACCGAGGATTCTGGATGTGGACCCGCTTTTCCGCTAGGGACGGATTTAATGGTTCCATTTCCCATTTTGTGCTGAATTTCGTCATATACCGAAGGTGAGGTACTTCCACTTTTCCATACATTAGAGTCATAATCCGGCATACTGGCCATTGCCACGATATTTCCGGTCTCTACCTCCATCGCTACAGCGAAGCCAGTCGTTGCGTCTTGATGAAGCTTCCCCGATACGGCATGAGTATGAAGCCAGTGAAGCTGATCCATAATGGCCTGTTCGGTTTTCTGCTGAATTTCCTTGTTGATGGTGGAATATAAATGATGTCCTTTTTCAGGAGGAGTAATGGATTCAATGCCCTCCGGCATGCTGCGAGGATTGACCTCTACCGTTTTATATCCGTTTTTCCCTCTCAGCTCGTCCTGATACTGAAGCTCCAAGCCATCATATCCGACCGTTTCACTTTCCGAATAAACCTGTGCCGGTTTTAAAACCTCCGAATTCGCTTCATAGAGCTCTTTATATTTGGGCCGGTTCGTTCGAGCTCCTTTGAACTTGTACATATATCCAATCGTTTGTACCGCCACCCGATCCGGGTCATAATGGCGTACACTTTCTTCTACAACCTCTACACCAGGGAACTCTGTCCGATGTTCCAGAAAATAAGCGATTTCCTCCCGACTCAGGTCGGATTTGACCAAACGTGGGGTAAATCCCCTATATTGATTATAGTCCGGGTCCAGTCGCTTTTTTATTTCCTCTGCATTAAGTTGCTCCCCTTCGGTACGACCCAGTTCGTTTAATTTGGCAGCAAGCTTGGCAGCAAAAGCATTAAGCTCAGGGAGCAGCTTTTCCCCCGGCTTGCGATCTTTCTCCGTACGTTTGCTATAATCCTTAGATAAAGTTACATACAAGGACTGTACTGAAGTCGAATACGCCAGCTTAACCGTACCTGTGGAGTCATAAATCGTGCCACGACTCGGGGCTAACGGGACATTTTTCGTATTTACGGATTGCTGCTGGCCTTTCAGCTCCTCCGATTGTACAAACTGCAATACAGCTAGTCTGGTAATGATCAGGGCAAACAGCACAAAAGCACTAAAAAACAGCAGGTTGGTTCGTAAAACCGTCCGTTTTTTTCGTGACTCTTCATTCTCTTCATCATTTTTCTTTTTGAATGAAAACTTTTTATCCAAACTTCCTCTGTCCATATTAGCTTGTCATTACTCCTTCCAATAGGGCATATTCCTGATCCTACCATATCCAAAGCCATAAACGATGAATTCCGAGATGACAATTTTGTAAGAAAACGTAGAAAAAACATAAAAAAGCTTCCCTCAGCCCAAAGGCTATGAGAAGCTTTCATGAAATGATATCATATAAAATGATTATGGCTGTTGGGTTGCGTTAGGATCGGTTGCTGTGGCATCCTTTTTCTTAGGTACCCCGTCCAATCCATAAACTTCGTCGTAGGCATCAAAGATTTTACGTGCCACAGGTCCGGCGCTCCAGGCCCCGAAGCCCCCTTCAGGAATAACAACCGCTACTGCAAGTTTGGGATTTTGACGTGGAGCAAAGGCAATAAATACCCCGTTATCTTTTAGTTCTCTGCCCACACTTTGCTGCGATGTCCCTGTTTTGCGAGCAAAGTCATAAGGGAAACCTTTAAATGCGCTGACATCTGTTGCCATCCCGCGTATGACTTCATTCCAGTATGCATCCGGAAATTTCACTTCATTCAGCACCTTCGGCTTAATTGTTTGAACTACATTGCCGTTGGTATCTTTAATTTGACTGACCAAATGTGGCTCCATCCGTTTGCCCTTGGTAGCGATCATTGTTGTGTACTGGGCAAGTTGCATAGGTGTATATTTACCTTGTTGACCAAAGGATGCATATGCCAATTTGGAAAGTGCTGACTCTGATTTACTCGTGTACTCCCGCCAACCCCGGAACTCACCGGGCAAGTCTACTCCAGTAGAAACACCTAATCCAAACTCCTTCATATAACGATCCCATACGTTAACGCCCTGGTCTTCTGCGGCATTGTTGATGTATTTGTTATATAATCGTTTGCCAACCATATCGACCATAAAGGCATTGGAGGAATGGCGAATAGCGGTAGCCGGGTCCATTGAACCGTACACATGACCAGAAGAGTTGCGCACCCGTGAGGAGTTGTTACGTCCGAAATAAGCCGCCCCTGTATCTTGATAGTACGTATTTGTTGTAAACAGTCCTTCTTCCAATCCAATAAGAACAGACAGCGGTTTAATAGTTGATCCGAGAAGTACAGTAGAATCAGGGTGCTGTCCAGATTGGCCAGAGCCGACGTTCTTAATGGTGGCGTTTTGATACACATGTTCAATCTCTTTATATTTATCTGTCGAAATTGTACCCGTTTGCCAGTAATTCGCATCATAATCCGGCATACTAGCCATAGCTACCACATTTCCTGTATCTACTTCCATCGCTACAGCGAAGCCTGTTTTGGCATAAGGATGAGTCCTACCAGATACAGCGTGTGTATGGAGCCATCTCAATTGATCCATAATGGCATTTTCAGTCTTCACCTGAATTTCTTTGTTAATCGTGGAATAGACATTATCCCCTTTTTGCGGAGGTGTAACAGAATCTACGCCTTCAGGCATATTGCGCGGATCAATTGGAACTGTTTTATATCCGTTTTTCCCTCGTAACTGTTCCTGATATTGAAATTCCAGTCCATCAAAGCCAACAGATTCATTATCCATATAAATGAGGCCCGGATCATTTTCAGCTGACATGGATTTTTGGATGTTTTTATATTTATCCAACGTTTCACGTGCACTCTTATAGCTTTTAATGTAGCCAACCGTTTGGACAGCTACCGTATCAGGATCATAATGGCGTACCGTTTCCTCAACGACATCTACGCCCGGAAACTCACTCTTATGCTGCATAAAATAGGCCACTTCATCTTTGTTAAGATTCGTTTTAATCAAACGCGGCGTAAAACCGCTAAATCGCTGATAGTTCCGATCCATAGCGTCCATAATTTGTTCTGCCGTCATTTTCGGCTCATCTTTATTACCATATTGTGCAAATCGATTTGCCAGCTTTTGTGTCATGTTTTCCAGCTCAGGCAACAGCTTTTTATCAGGCTTACGCAACTGCTCCATACCATCACTGTAATTCTTGGAGAGCGTTATATAGAGCGACTGTACTGGTGTAGAATATGCCAGCCTGTTCTGTCCGGTTGAATCATAAATCGTTCCGCGAATCGGCGTAAGTGGTACATTTTTGGTAACATTACTGGCCTCCTGCTGCTTAAGCTGAGGTCCATCCACGAATTGAAGTATCGCCAATCTTACAATGATGACTGTAAATATAATGAACGAGCTGAAAAAGAACAGATTGATCCGGAAGCTAAATCTTTTTCGGTCGGATGTCTCATTGTCTTTTCCTTGCTCGTTGTCCATCTTTCTCATGTGCCCTTTTCCACTCCTTCTTAAATCACTTTATCCTTAATATGTGTTTGGGCAAAACCGGGCGGGTTAAACCAGTCTCCACTTTGTGCCCAGGTCGGGTCTAGGGGTACCCACTGATCCTGTCCGCTCAAATATACCTCATTCCAGGCATGGGACCCGTATCCTCCCTGTCCGTTGTACCCAAGGCCTGTTACAACCTTGACCTGTAGCCCCTGCGAACGAGCCATCATTGAGTAAAGGCGGGCATAATCAATGCACACTCCTTTACGTGTATCAAACGTATCTCTGGGAGTCTGTTCATGCCAGTCACCACGTTGCTCATAGGCTTCGACCTTACTGTAATCATAGCTAATACGGGTGCCTACCCATTCATACAACGCTCTAGCTTTTTGCTCGTCACCGCTAGCCCCTTCTGTAATCTTGGCCGCTGCCTGAACGATATCGCTTGGAATGTCCCGGTCGATTATTTCATATTTGCGCTGCATGATACCATTCAATTCCTTGGTAACAGCCTGCGTAAATACGGGCAGCTTATCCTTAATCAGAGTCCCCGACAACGGCTCAATGACCGATTGCGCACCTTGCTTATAAATCGGTGAAGCTTGTACGTAGCTGCTAAACCCGCTGTCTGGGTACAGACTTACGCCTATGAACAGCAGGGCTATGATTATCATGGCGCGAGCTCCACCAATAAGAGTACCTATTCCAGCCCCTGCCACCCTGCTGAAAAAGCCCGATTTTTGGGGATGCTCATGGAGAGAGGAATCTGATTTTCCACCTACCATCAACACATAAATGGCACGCAGTATAAACTGGGCAATAGCATAACTGAGCATGAACAATACGGCGAATCGCAGCAGCGGAAAACCTTCTATCCCCGCCACAAGCGTATAATAAAATTGCTCAATCCCGCTTAGTTTTCGCTGTGGCAAATGCTCCATGTAAGCTGCCAGCCATTGTTGCACCTTCGGTGAAAGCCACATGGCTAATCCGAGCGAGCACAAAATACCCGCTACAGTCAGTATGCCATCCACAATAAGACTAAACAGCGCCCCTACAGATCTGGAAGCTCCTCGTCTCCAGCCCTGAATCAACGACAGCAGTACAATGACAATTAAAAACACCGTCACGCCATTCCAATGAAGAATAGGCTCCAGCCAGGATGGTTTCATTGTGTTCCTCCTGTCTCTACGGCGACTGTGGCGACTGTGTTACAGCCGAGCCTTTTGCACCTTCGATATATTTCTTGACGGTATCGCCCATACTCCACTCGCCCAGCGACATCCCCTGAAACCATACCTTGACCTTGTCACCATCAAATGGACCTTTCACTTCCAAGTTGGAGCTGGTTACCGAAAACGTACCATCCGCGTTGGATGTGTATTGGGCATCCCGTCCCTCTTTGATCATCATGTTCAAGGCCTCGCTCTGAACCTTGTTAATCGCATCATCCTTTGCCTGAGTAACGACCTTGCCGACCTGTTCAAAGGAAATGCCACTGTAGATAAGCAAGCCTGCAATTACGACGATGACAATCAGCCATTTTATGAGAGTTCTTACAACCTTCAATATGACTAACAATAGGACAAGCCCAATTAATATATACAGCCAATTATCTTGAACAATCTGCCAATTATGTTCCAAAAACTCTCTCCAGACGCCCTTATCCATTTCGCTACACTCCCGTTTTCAACTACATGATTCGAATTGCAAAATTGTCTCTGTAATTATACATGATTACGCAATGTCCTGTCAGCTTAGGTCTTATACATACCTTGTCTTTCAATTCTTGTCCATACAAAGTGGTCTATGTTCGTCCAATCCAGCGTACAACTTAGGAAGGGCCAATACGAAGTAACATGAAAGTTTACATTAGGGAAAGGGGGTCATTCACATGAAAACAGCCCTCTGGCTGTATCTCTTTTTGTTCATTGCCTTTTTTGATCTGCATGCGCAATATCCTATTTTGACGCCATTCGCCATCTCTCTGGGGGCAGCTCCTACCTTTATCGGTTGGATGATGGGGATTTACTCTCTGACTCACCTGCCTGGCAATTTGATGGCAGGTCCCAAAGTCGACAAACACGGCAGTCGCCGATATATTATGTTCAGCCTGACAGCTGCAGGCCTGATCCTGATCATTCAATCGTACATCCATACACCGTGGGAATTACTTTTTCTGCGTGCGATTAGTGGCTATGTGTTGGCTTTTTTATCTCCAGCCTGTCTGGCCATGCTGGCGCAACTGTCTGATCATCCGGTTACGCAGGGTAAATATATGTCGGGGCATGGTGTCGTCCATACGTTGGCCTCTGTTCTGTCTCCAGCCGCAGGCGCATTTATCGTAGCCAGTTTTGGCTTTAGCGAGACATTTAGTTCCCTTGGCATCATTCTCGTAATCACGGGGCTTATGGCTTATTTCACCTTACCCAAAAAAGCACCCGCTCCGCAGGCCCAATTATCTGATGGTCATACGACACCTGCTCCACTCTCGGCAGCACAGACGCGGTTACCATTCAATTGGCGTTACCTGCTTTTACCTTTTGTTTTGGCGTGCGCACAAGGCATTTTATTTTATGAGATCCCATTACGAAATAACGGTTCTGCGTCCATGATGTCCACCGGATTGCTTTTTTCCATCATCAGTTTGGGAGCACTCTGTACGCTTAGTTTGCTTTTTCTGAACAAATATTCACCGATGGTTAGGCTACTTTGTGGCATTATTCTGATGTCTTTAAGCTTCTATGCACTCGCCACCACGCCCGAAGCGACAATAGGCATCATCCTGTTTATTTTGGGAACAGCCAAAGGCATCATTTTTCCAGCGCTGGCCTCTCTCTTCATACGAATTGGAGGTGCTCGATTGGGCAAAACCTTTGCCCTGCAATCCATTGCAACGTCAATCGGCTCCTTTGCCGGGCCTGTACTGGCGGGTCAGCTTCCGGATCACATATCCCCTTTTTTTATCGCATTTCTGATTCTGATGGCTGGCCTGCTATTCGTTCCCGTTAAGCGCATATCTCCGACGCCGCCACTGTCTGCCACAGGACCTTATCATTCCTAGCTAGTCTGAGGCAGTGGGTATGCTAAAATGCTATCTTTAAAGCCCAAAATGCCGTTCCAGAGGGCAGATGCACAGTACACTATACCCCTATCCACATAGACTATTTTGACTGAACATTCACTAATAAAGGGAGGTGCAGCCTGTGAGCCACTGTCATCCTGTAAGCCCTTGCCCTGTTTTTGGAACTTCAACTGGCACCATTCTTGTTCTTTATATTCTGCTCGTCATCATTCTCCGTACTTGCTGGTTTTAATGTCTAAATTGCCCTAACATGTTGTCCCTTGTACCCATGCCTGCCACTTCTGGCAGGCTATTTTGTTATTTTTTGCATGAGAACCCTATTTGGAGCTACACTATACTCATATTCTTCATTTCCCGGGGAATTTCGAGCATATGTATCAGACAAGGGGTGAGCTTAAATGGCGATAACCGTGATCGTCGAAGGGAAAAATGACCGCAGCAAACTTCGCCGATTACTTGACCCGGAGGTTCACATTTTATGCACCTTCGGCACACTAAACTCTATAAAACTGGAATCCCTCCACAAGCGAGCCAAGCACGACGAAATATATTTATTTATGGACAATGACAGCTCAGGGAAAAAAATAAGGGGTGTGCTTGCAGACTCTTTTCCAGATGCCTACCATATGTATACCCGCAAAGGATACGCTGGCGTAGAAGGGACTCCAGACGAATATGTGATCGCTCAATTGGAAAAAGCAGGATTAGAAGAATACATTATATACCCGCCACCTGTTCTTTAGTCTTGAATAACAAAAAAGCTGTCCTCAGGCCGCTTTCATGCCTGTTGGACAGCTATATGGTGTACTATAAAATGCCTCTAAAATGACATTAGAATTTATGAACCGTATCGACGATCATCAGCAAGAAGCTGAGTGTCAGATGGTTAATGGAAAAGAAAAATACTTTTTTGGCCCAGGAATCCGTTTCTTCTTCCTTAATCGTAAAACCTTTAAAGGCATAGAATGCCCACAGCACGGACAGTAACACGGACACGATCATAAAAATCATACCGGCATATCCATAAGCATACATAAGGATGGGTACCGGAATCAGCAATACAATATAAGGAATCATCTGAATTTTGGTCCGATGGATACCTTTTACGACTGGCAACAACGGAAATCCTGCTGCGCGATATTCCTCAACTCTGCGAATAGCAAGTGCCCAGAAGTGAGGCGGCTGCCATAAGAACAGGAGAGCGAATAAAAGCCAAGCGCCCATATCAATACGACCCGAAGCGGCCACATAACCAATTACAGGAGGCATTGCACCAGAAATACCGCCGATGGATGTACTCCATGTAGATGAACGTTTTAACCAAAGTGTATAAATACCGACGTAGACGAACATACCAAGTAATCCCAGTAATCCTGCCTTTACACCAGAGAAGAAGAATAGAACAGCTAACCCGACAACACCCAAAATAATAGCGTATGACAACACCGTTGTAGGGGTCAGACGCCCTGTTGGCAGTGAGCGATTACGTGTACGTTCCATTTTCAAATCCAGCTCACGGTCAAAATAGTTGTTAAAAACACATGAAGATGCCATAACCAGCATTGTACCTAAAAGTGTAAGAATTAGCTTTATATAGTCAACGTCCCATTGCGATGCTAACCAAAAACCACCAAAGGCTGCAACCAGATTGGTACGAAGGATGCCTGGCTTGGTAACTGTAATAAAATCTTTCCAAGTGCCCGCTTTGCCGGGTGGTTTAGATTTTACAGAATAGGTAGCCGCATCCGAAGAAGTCTTATAACTTATATTATCCATTGTGAGTAACTCCCCCTTAGAGATGTATGAATTCGGGAGTAAGTTGAACTCCGATATAAATTTTATCATATACCTACCCCAAAAAGTTTGACAGAAAACGCACAAAACGTTCACAATTCCGATGGCAAATCGCCCCTGCTGATCGTTTACAGTAAATTTGGGTAGTAATAAGTACAGGAAACAATACAAAAGGAGCGACAGATATGGATACAGCCACACACTTTGTCATGGGAATCGGATTGGCCGGTCTGGCCTACACTGACCCTGTCGTCGCCGGAGATCCAAAGTTGGCCGCAGTGGTGCTGCTCGCTACAGTTATAGGGTCACAAGCTCCGGATTTTGACACTTTGCTTCGGTTGAAAAATAATGCAGCCTACATTCGCAATCACCGTGGACTGTCGCATTCAATTCCCTTCTGGTTGATATGGATCTTGTCAATAACAGGGCTAATTTGCCTGATCTTCAGAGATGTGCCCCCAGGTCATGTAGCATTATGGGTAACGATTGCCGTCTGCCTGCATGTATTCACAGATTTATTTAATACGTACGGAACACAGGCATTCCGGCCGTTTACAAACAAGTGGATATCTTGGAATATCATCCATATTTTCGATCCCTTTATTTTTGGCACCCATGTTGCTGCGATTATGCTGTGGATCACCGGATTGATTCCACCCGCTCCCTTATTTATTACGCTGTACGTCATTATTGGCCTGTATTACATTTGGCGAACCTGGAGTCATTTTATTACCAGAAAAGCGGTACGTAATATGGACAACGAGCGTCAGGAGGGCGACAATTATTATATCATTCCCACCGTATCATGGAACCGGTGGCATGTGGTAAAAGCTCATCAGAATGGAAGTTATGACATTGGCGGATTAAATGGCTCGCACTTATTTTGGACGAAACACGCAATTCCATCCACACATCCTGCCGTAGAAGCATCCAAATCCTATCGCGATGTGCAGGCATTTCGCTATTTTTCCTCCTTTGCCGTTGCCGAGGTGGAAGAACTGGAATGGGGCTACATTGTGCGATGGGGAGACGTGAGGTATCGACACCGGAGGCAATATCCATTCGTGGCTGTGGTCGCGATGGATAAGCAGTTCGGGCTGATCAACAGTTATATCGGATGGCTCAGTGACGAAAAGATGCAAAAACGCCTTTCCCTGCATACGAATTAAAATCTGCTTACAAGCTAACAACCAGCCGTATGAACAAGAAACAGCAAGTTCCCCCTTAATCTGGGAGCTTGCTGTTTTTTTGGCCATTCGCGCCAAAAATCACATCTCATGAAAGCGCCCTCTTGACGAAGCGGACTTGCGTGATTCACAATGGTCATAAGCCATGCGTAAAAAAAATCCGGAGCATGATCGCTCCGGATTTTCTTCATGACAGTTGCTCATAATACAGCTTCCAAGATGGAGTGTTTATGTGTATTACTGCAAACGGCTGCTGCCCGACAAGGATTGTTCTGCTTGTTGGACTAGCTTTTTCGTAATATATCCCCCAAGAGAACCTGTTTCGCGGGAAACAACATTACCGAAGTAACCGTCCTGAGGGATGGTGATGCCAAGTTCTTGAGCTGCCTCATATTTTAATTGTTGTAAAGCGGCGTTGGCCTGCGGTACTTGCAGGTTGTTTGAACGACGTCTGCTCATATTTGAATCTCCTTTCAGTTCTTTGTGAGTGAGGTTCATTGCAAGCTTGCAAGATTATTATGGCTCGCTTACAACTACTTATTCCTGAAATTCAACATTCGAACACTGGAGGTTTTTACCAATGAGCAAAGGTTTATCCCTATGGTTCGCCGTTTCATCCATTGTCCTGCTGACCGCAGCCGCTATATCCATCAGTTATTCCGCATGGCTTGCCATTCTACTGGGGCTATTATCTGTCGGCAATATTGGCTGGGGTTTCGTGGTTAAAGCCCGACAACGCCGCTCCTAATCCAATCCTATAAAAGGCCTAATTCGTTTCGCCTCAATATGCTTTAGCGTAGACGTGGCAGAAAGCCCATGCGCTCTTTGACCGCAGACAGCGTGACTTCAGCAGCTTCTTGTGCACGCTCTGCGGATTGGGCCAAAATATGTCCAATTTCACCAGATTCCCGGATATCGCGATAGCGTTGCTGAATCGGTTCAAGCATAGCCACAACCGTCTCTGCCAGTTCTTTTTTAAATGTCCCGTACATTTGGCCTTCATAACGATCCTGCACTTCTTGGAGCGACAAACCGGAACACTGGCTGTAAATGCTCATTAGATTACTAATTTCAGGTTTATTGGCCAGATCATATCTAACCTCACTGCCAGAATCGGTCGTAGCGCGGCTGATTTTCTTGCGTATGACTTTCGGTTCGTCCAGTAGCGCAATAAAACTGCCTGCATTCGGATTACTCTTGCTCATTTTTTTGGATGCATCATCCAGGGACATAATTCTCGCCCCTACTTCAGGGATATACGGCTCGGGAATTGTAAAATAATCTCCATAACGATGATTAAAGCGGCCAGCCAAGTCCCGTGTCAGCTCCAGATGCTGTTTCTGATCTTCGCCCACCGGGACGAGATCCGCGTTGTAGAGCAAAATGTCAGCTGCCATCAACGACGGATATACGAACAACCCTGCTCCTACGGAATCCTTGCCAGCAGCCTTGTCCTTAAACTGAGTCATACGTTCCAGCTCGCCCATATTCGTCAGTGTTGTCATCAACCATCCCAGCTCAGCATGCTGAGGAACATGGGATTGTAAAAAGACGTTGGATTTCTCTGGGTTAATACCCGCTGCAATAAATAATGCCGCTACCGCCTCCGACTGCTCGCGTAATTGAGCTGGTTCCTGCGGTACGGTAATCGCATGAAGATCTGGAACCATAAAGTAACATTGGTGATCCTCTTGCAATTTGACAAAGTTTTTCATTGCACCAATGTAGTTGCCCAAAGTAAGTTGTCCGCTAGGCTGAATACCTGAAAGTACAGTTTTCATACTCTTCCTCCTCCGATTATTTCAATATTTAGAACGCAAAAAGGCCCCGCATCCTCAAGGGACGCGAGACCGTGGTACCACCCTTATTCATTGCCGTCAGCCTTTGCTTATCGGAGCTATGCGCCATGACTGATTGCAATCTTAAAGCTCCGTTAACGGGGAGCAATCGGCCGTCATACTGAGGACTGTAAAATCCTGTTCTGTGCGGCACTCCAAGGTCCATTCAGCAATGCAGGCTCACCGGTTCCCATCCACCACCGGCTTTCTGAAGAGCTTATGCGAAAGCTTACTTGTCCTCATCATCGCGTTATCCATGTCATTACTTTCTAAACTACATTAATGATAATTCCGCATAATGTTATTGTCAAATGACGATTGTGCCCTACGATCAAAAATCTGTTATCATAATGACACGAAGCTTCAACCGATTATAGTGGACAAAGGAGCATGGATATGAAACAAGTGACCAAAGAACACTGGAACGGTTACGACACGTATGTTTTACATAGTGGTGAACTGGAAGTTACGATGATCCCTCGCCTCGGGAATAATATTATCTCAGTGCGTGATCTGAAGCTCGACAGGGATATCGTACGTCGGCCCGGTGAGGAAGAATTGGCTTTTTATTTACAAAAGCCTTATCATTTTGGCTTGCCCATTTTGATTCCTCCTGGCCGAATTCGCAAAGGACAATTTGAGTTTGACGGTGTTCCTTACCAGTTCGACCGAAATACAGCCAATGACAACCATATACACGGTCTGCATCGTAATCAATCCTGGCGCTGCAGTGATATTGAAGAGGATGAAGAAGGTTGCAGTGTCACTACCGAGCTTTTGACAGAAAGTGATCCGCACTGGATGGAACAATTCCCCATTCCTTTGCGTCTGGAGATGACGTATCGCTTGCAGGGTGCTATATTAAGTCAAACACTGCGCGTAACCAATTTGGGTGAAAAAGCAGCCCCATTTGGCTTGGGATATCACACTTGGTTTATGGTGGACGGAGAACCTGAGCGCTGGCGCCTAAAGCTACCTGTAAACGGCGTATATGAACAGGATGCTGAACAGCTACCTACAGGTATCATTACTTCGTTGAATGACTTGGAACAGCTCTCTTCGGGTCTTTCTCTGAAAGGAACGAATCTAGATACGTTGCTGCGGGCAACGGAAGGCCCTGCTGTAGCTCTTTTGACTCGTGATGATGGTTATCAAATCCGCTACACAGCAGATGAGCAATACTTTAAGTATTGGGTGTTATACACCAAAGGTGAATGCGATCAGTATCTTTGCATTGAGCCTTATACCTGGCTGTCAGATGCTCCTAATTTACCTGATCCTGTTGAAGGAGGCGGGCTGATCCGTCTGGAGCCTAAGCAATCCATCGATCTCAAAACTCAGATTCATATCATATATCCGTAATTTCCCTCTAGTCACTTTCCTTCCTTCGGCGCATATTTTCATAACTCTGTCGCATACTAACCTCATCACAGCCGAAGGAGGTGACTACACATGAATGAAGCTAATCAAGGCAGAAGTCGTCGCAGTAACAACCTTGTTGTTCCTCAAGCCAACAACGCACTGCAACAATTGAAATATGAAGCTGCACAAGAGCTGGGCATCACCATTCCGGCAGATGGTTACTACGGTGACATGCCATCCCGTGAAGCTGGTTCTCTGGGAGGCTATATCACTAAACGCTTGGTACAGCTGGCCGAACAGCAATTATCAGGACGTTCAGGTCAATAAGCGTCATTATTCCACATGAGCATTCCGTTCATCGTAATTTACCAAAATGCGTTATAACGGGCATATAACATAGGC
The DNA here is from genome assembly GCF_022531965.1 of Paenibacillus peoriae. Taxonomy (GTDB): domain Bacteria; phylum Bacillota; class Bacilli; order Paenibacillales; family Paenibacillaceae; genus Paenibacillus; species Paenibacillus polymyxa_D. The sequence continues at coordinate 4,718,954 of NZ_CP092831.1, forward strand.
GGTCTTCCCAAGGAAGGCCGCCTTTTCTCTTTTTTAAATTAGGATTTTGCAAAATTCTCATATTGATGATTATTCCGAATTAGCCGCTCGGTATGTAGGCTTGTTGTAGCGGATCATGAGATTCGCCATGTTGTAGTTGGACTCCAGTGTTGCATCTACCAAAATCGTTCCTTGTCTGATGGCAAAATCAAAAGCAATCTCACCATGAGTCCAGCTACGCTTATGATTTAGCGTTTCTAGGGCCATACGCCGAAAATCCTCCCGATGCTTTGCTGATAACCCCGGTTCTACTGCTGCTAACGTGCCACCTTTACCTGCAAGCGGATTATGGCGAATCCCAAACTTCCCAACTACATTGTTACGTATTTGTACAAATACGATGCCTGACGACAAACCCGCCAGTTCATTATCCAGTTCTTTTAAAACGATATCCATCTGCCTTGCCAACGACAATTGACCTACTTCATCCATTACAAAAACCCTCCTATATACCTTGTCCAAAAATAATTAATAGGTCTTACGACTCAATTATATGCGAAGATTTTTAACCTTACAATCAAAACCAACATAATTGGGTATTTATAACTATTTTCTAAGTATATCCATCATTTTAAATTTCGCCAACAGGTAATGTTAATTACACTTCGACATTTTGCGACTTTGTTCATCATCTTCTGCAAAAATTACAAAAAAGGCCTCCCTTATAGGAGACCTTTCAAAAGTGTAAATCCGTTATTTTGTCATTTGTAAAAATTGCTCAATATCCTGAACAGTAACTTGCGCAGCATTACGCCAGAAGTCAGCCTGTGTTAAATCGGTACCTAAGTGCTTGGAAGCCAATTCTTCGACTGTCATGCGACCAGTATCACGCAGCAAGGCATCATATTGGTCGGCGAAGCCGTCAGGGTTTTCCTTCGCAAAAGCGTAAATTCCTGCACTGAACATATACCCGAATGTGTACGGGAAGTTGTAGAAAGGAGTGTCCGTAATATAGAAATGCAGCTTGGATGCCCAAAAATGAGGATGAGCCTCATCCAGGATACCACTAAACGCTTCACGCTGCGCTTGTTCCATCAACTCGCTTAATTGTTGTGCTCCTACGACTCCTTTTTTCCGCAACTCGTAAAAACGGGTTTCAAATAGGAAACGGGCATGAATGTTCATAAAGAAGGCTACACCACGCTGAATTTTATCCTCCAGCAAAGCTACCTTCTCCTGACCCTCGGCAGCTTCCAGCAAAGCATCTGATACAATAAGTTCTGCCAGCGTCGACGCCGTCTCAGCTACGTTCATGGCATAATTTTGATTCAATGGGTGCAATTCATTCATCACATGCTGGTGATAACCGTGTCCGAGCTCATGGGCCAGTGTCGAAACGTTGGATGGTGATCCGGCATAGGTCATAAAAATACGGGTCTCTTTGCTTAGACGCAGAGATGTACAGAAACCACCCGGACGTTTGCCAGGACGATCCTCTGCTTCAATCCAACTTTTCTCAAAAGCCATTTGGGCAAAGTCAGCCATTCTCGAGCTAAATTTACCAAATTGCTCAACAATCGTTACAGCAGCATCGTCGTATGGGATTTTAGTGGTTGATGTTCCCAGCGGAGCTTCAACGTCATGCCAGGACAGCTTCTCTAAGCCCAGCAGCTTTGCTTTCCGCTCCAAGTATTTAACTACAATAGGCTTTGTTTCATTAATAACCTGCCACATCGTATCCAGCGTTTGTGCGGACATACGGCTGATTTCCAGCGGTTCTTTAAGCACATCTGTCCAGCCTCGTTTTTCATATAGCTTCAGACGGAAGCCTGCCAAATGATTCAATGTATCCGCGCAATAGTCCTCTACCTGAGCCCATGCCTCTTCCCAACGTGCAAACACATCTTTACGTACGCTGCGATCTGCTTCATCCAACTTATTAGCTGCCTGACCTACAGACAGGTTTACGATCTCGCCATTTTCTGGTACAGGGATCGTCATATTTTTGACAATGGTATCATAGAAGTCGCCCCATCCATGGTAGCCATCCACTGCCAGATCCAATGCAAGGCTTTCCAGCTCAGGAGCCATTTTTTCACGTGCTTCGTTCCGATATTCGTTCAGGACAAAAGAAATCGGCTGGATAGCTTCGCGCTCCATCCATTTCTGCCAAATGTCTTCACTGGTTTGTGCCAGCAAGTTCTGGAAAGATACTAAAGCACTTTTCCCTTGGGCATACAGCGTGTTGACACGCGCTCCCAGTTGAACAGCCAGCTTGTCGTGCTGGTTTTGAGCAGTTAGACAAGAGACAAAGGAACCCGCCTGCGACGCGCCATTAAACAGCTCCTGGATGCTACTCAATACACTATCCAGACGCTCGGTATCCAATACCGTTTGTGGTACTTTAGCTGCTTTAAGCTGGGACTGCAGCTGTTGGACCTTGCTTTCCAATTCTTCCAAAAATGCATGGAATGAGGCAGAGGAAGACCCTCCGCTAAAAATAGATTCCAGATCCCATGTTTGCTTTAACGGTGTTTTCATAATAGTTCCACCTTTCTTTTTTGGCGAATTCATGTGGTTTCATATACAATAAAGCTACATCGTGATAGTAAATCACTACAATTGGGAGGAAAACAGAATGAGACCCTTACAAATTTCGCCGGAAACGGCTGTGAAATTATCCGAAAAGCTCGGTATTCCGCTGGAACACCTTATGCATACACCCCAGCACATTTTGATGCAAAAGCTGGCCGAACTGGCTAAAGAAGAAACCGCTGACCCGAACGGCGGAGAATCGGACAAATCATGATCCCTTTTCATAAAACCTGGCCTTATGACATCGTCATGGGAGACGTTTATGTACAGTCTTGTCCGTTTTGCGACCAGGATAATGTATTGCTGCCCCTGAAGCCTAAAGAACTTAAGCTCATACACGAAGGTATGAAAAAGCTGCTTGTGTTTCCATGTTGCCATAACAAGGTTACTTTAGTGGATTGTGATGACGATTATTTGCTGTCAGATACCACATTGCGTCATCATTAATTCATGAGTTGTAAGAGAATATAACCCGTTTTACAAACAAGGTGTGAACCATGAGCCTAAATCGGCCATAGTGCACACCTTTATTTCTTCAGGAGGAGCTTGCGTCTTGCATTTCCTCCGGCAGTTGGAAATTTTTAGCCATCATTTGTTCTCGCAGTACAGACCACTGTTCGCGGGAAGCCCGGATCATGGCTGCATCCATAATCTTTTTGTCATTAATGACACGCGAAAACCAGCGTACCGCTTCGTTAAAGTTCCCTGTACGTCGATGCAATTCACCAATCAGATACAGCAGTTTGGCATTATTCGCCCCGACACCCTCCAGCTCATAAACCCGAACGTAAGAATCCAGACTAAATTTGAGAAAGCGAAGCTCCTGCTCCTCATTTCCCTGGTATCTGTACATCCATGCGATATGCTGTAATAGACTGGCTACTACGCGTTCCTTTTCTCCGATGACCTGGGCACAGAGTAAACCCAGTTTATACGTTTCTAATGCCTCTTCCCAGCTACGATGCCCGCCATATTCGCGAGACTGCCAGCGATTACCGATTTTATCTCTAAAAATCTTGGTTTGCTGATCGCTTAACTGAACGGTAGAGTGCTCTGTCGAGGTAAACCCACAATGAGGACAGACCCTTACGACATAAAAATCCGGATTTTCATTCTTATAATAAGCGCAAAAATCTGAATCTGTACGAATGGCCTTCTTTAGGCTTGGTCTGACACGAGATGTCTGAAATTCTTCTTCACAATGTGTGCAGGTGATTTTAATCTGATATAACGGTTCAAGTTCCAATGTTTTTACAACCCTCTCCAAAATTCGGCAATCCCCGCAAGCTTACGGGGTATTTACAAAATGATGCGCAGGACCAGACAAACGGTTAAGTATGATGGAACGAAGCGGCTCCTCAATGCCCGTATCCGTTAACGCACCTGCCATACAAGACAACCATGCCTCTGCTCGCTCCTCCGTTACGGGAAACTTCATATGTCTCGCACGTAACATTGGATGACCATATGCATCAGAAAAAAGGGACGGTCCTCCAAAAAACTGGCTCAGGAACATAAACTGCTTTTCCTTAACCGGTTCCATGTCTTTAGGAAACAGGGGACTTAACAACGGATCTTTATAAACTCTCGGGTAGAAGGCCTCAATAATAGCACGAATACCTTCCGCGCCCCCAAGGTTGTCATAAATGCTCAGGCTAGGGTTCACTTTTCCTCCAACTTTCTGTGCTATGGTAATAAATATACACCCGTATTATAACAAAAAACAAAAAATGACGCTAAAAATAAGCGTCATTTTATCAATTTAACATATGAAGAGGATGTGCTTCGTTGCACATAGCTTCGTCATTCTATAAATACAATTAATAACTCCGCCAATCCTCTTCACCGGAATGGACGAGAGAGGCACGAATAACATACACAAAAGCACATACGAACAGACCGGCAACGATACTCATCCTGATCACTCCATCCTTAAGGTTATGGATCGTTGTTTTCCTATTTTAACATACTCTTTACAAAAATACAGCAACAAATGTAACCGTTTTCTTTGTTTTTTTGTACTCTTTGTCCATCCCCGACATAGGTATAATAGTACAACTCCAAAGGAGGGGCCTCTATGTCGCTATACCGTCGTTACTCGCTTCCTCTGCTCATCCTTTCACTGCTATTCCTATTTATACTTATGGCTGTATACCCGCAATCTTCTCTGAATGCCGGGCTTCGGGGGCTTGCCATCTGGTGGGACGTGCTGTTTCCGTCTTTATTCCCGTTTTTCGTTATTTCCGAGCTTCTCCTCGGTTTCGGAATTGTTCATTTCATAGGTGCGCTGTTGGATCCGCTGATGCAGCCTCTATTCCGTGTACCTGGCTGTGGAGGTTTTGTCGCTGCGGTCAGCTGTGCATCCGGTTACCCGATTGGAGCTAAACTAACAGCCAAGCTGTGGGAGCAAAAATGGATCACACGCATTGAAGGAGAGCGTTTGGTCGCATTTACGACTTCCTCTGATCCGATATTCTTGATCGGTGCGGTTTCCGTTGGCTTCTTCCATCAACCAGAAATTGCACTCGTGCTGGGCGCGGCTCATTATGGTGGTGTGCTCATCATCGGGCTACTTATGCGCTTCCACGGTTCCCGTTCAGGGGAAACAGATACTCGCAGCGACCGCCCTCAACCTACTCCAAAAGCCTGGTCGAAGTCCACGAATACAAAAGCTGCAGGTCGCAATAGACAGCCTGGACCCCTACGCCAAGCATTATATGCCATGCATACAGCTCGTTTGGAAGATGGTCGTCCATTGGGTGAGTTACTCCGTGAGGCGATTACTTCCTCCCTACGCCTTATTATTGTCGTAGGAGGGCTAGTTGTATTCTTCTGCGTCATTTTAGAAGCTTTGACGAACTCCGGTTTAATGAGCGGGCTTCATCTGCTTACGGCAAACCTCTTGACTGCATGTGGTCTTCCTCCTACGTTAACGGAGTCCATCGTAGGTGGTATTTTCGAAGTCACTTTAGGAGCGCAGGCCGCAGGTAAAGCCACGGCAGCGGTACCATTCAAGGTAGCCGCAGCCGCTTTTGTGCTCTCCTGGGGCGGGCTATCGGTTCATGCGCAGGTTGCAAGTATTTTAAATATGACGGATCTTCGTTATATGCCATTTTTGTTGGCCCGGGCTGCGCACGGCTTCATCTCGGCACTGCTCGCTCTCGTGTTATGGCAGCCTCTGATGGGGCAGGGAAGCTCTCCAGTCTTTTTTCCAATATACGACATCGTATGGTCCCCTGGCTTCTCGTCCGCCATGCTGTTGCAAAGTCTGCTGTTTCTTGGCTTTATACTGGCTGGAATGCTTAGTCTCTCATGGTTGAGTGTGGGTACACGTCGCTTATACGTACGTTTGAGAAGAACACACAGGCAATGAACGATTGTGTTCTTGCTCATAATTGATTATGATCGATATATACCCATGACAAAGGAGCTTTTCATCTTGAGATATTATGTTCTGGATCGCGGGGATCAGCACTCCATGGACTTGAGTCAGCAATTTCACCGTCTTGCCCAAGAAAAGAATTTCAAGCTGGATGCCGAATCGCCGGAAATCGTCGTGTCTATTGGAGGCGATGGTACAATGCTTCATGCGTTTCATACCTTCATCGACCGCATTCCGGATATTGCCTTTGTTGGTGTACATACCGGTCATCTAGGCTTTTACGCCGATTGGCGTGCGGACGAGCTGGAGGAGCTAATCCACCTGATGAGCCAAAGCGGATCTGAGGGACCGCTTAACCCGAGAATCGTTAAGTATCCACTGATTGAGTTGGAAATTCACAAGAAATCAGGCAATGCTTCTTTTATTGCCTTGAATGAGTTTACGTTAAAAGGGGTGGATGGCACTGTCGTTGCCCAAGTAGATATTAACGATATCACCTTTGAAATGTTTCGCGGTGACGGTATATGTGTTTCTACCCCCTCAGGGACGACCGCCTATAATAAAGCACTTGGCGGAGCTATGGTTCATCCCACCATTGAAGCATTGCAATTGACTGAGATCGCTTCCATTAATAACCGCGTGTATCGGACACTAGGATCGCCATTGCTACTGCCCAAACATCATCATTGTGATATTTTTTCACGGAAAGATCAGCGTCTTTTATTGACAGTAGATCACCTGAACTTTCCTGTGGATGACTTAATCTCTGTTCGATGTCAGGTCGCAAGTCAGAAGATCAGCTTCGCTCGTTACCGTCCTTTCCCATTTTGGGATCGAGTACGCAACGCCTTTCTTAATTAGAACCTGTAAAAGAGCCGACTCTGGCTCTTTTTTACAAACAAAACGGTTCCTGAAAATTCAGGAACCGTTTTGTTGTGGAGCAGTAAATGTTTTATTCTTTTTACTACTCTCAGTCTTTTCGGCTTTAGCAGCTGGATGGGTCTGACGCTGGCCCTCAGGTTCACGTGAGACACGAACTTGCCGTCCCTCCCGATTTTCCTTTGGTTGACGCTCATAGCGTGGTCCACGTGATTCCTTTTTATCGAAATTCCCTTGCTGATTGCGCTGTCTACGCGGTTCGCGGGTTTGCTGCCCTTCACCCGGATTGCGTCCATCCTTTGCTTCACGTGGTTCTCTTGGCTGGCGCGAATCACGTGCTTCACGTGGCTCACGTTGCCGATTTCCTTCACGTCCTTCTCTGGATGAACGACTTTCACGAGCTTCACGCGGCTGTCGCTCACGTACTTCCTGGGCATCCTTCGGTTCCCGACGTTGCAACTCGCGTGGTTCTCGGAATTCTCGAGGCTGCTCCACTCGCGATTCCTCCGTAGCTGTGGAATCCTGTTGTGGTTGCGGCCACTCCTGTTCTCCAGCTGTATGTTGCAATACTTCTTGCTGCTCTTCGGTTTCTAACGTTCCCGCTTGTTCCCTTTGAGCATCTACCAACTGCTGAATATCTGGAGCAACGATTTCATCATTGACGCCGTTTTTATTAATCACTTCACGGCTTTTTTGCAGCACAAAATAGGCACAGCCAAAATTGCAGTATTCATTAATGTAATCGTCCAGTACCACTATAGATGTATCCTTATTTGCTTTGGGATGGCCGTCTCGATAAAAGCCCTTCAGACGCAGCTGATTGTAACCCCAATCACCAATAATGTAATCATAGCGATCCAGCACTTCACTATACCGATCACGAAACGCTTCGGGATTCCATCCGTTCTTGTGATCCTGCAACAATTCATAGTTTTTACCACCGATTTGAAACAAGCTATTCTGACCGCCTTTCCCGGATCAAGCCTGCGAAAGGGCGCTTTCTTCCTTATGCTGAGCGGCTGACTTCACCTGCTCATGCGCTTGGTAGGAGCTGCGGACCAACGGTCCAGATTCGACGTGGCTGAATCCCCGCTGTAATCCCTCTTCCTTTAACTTCGCAAAATCTTCCGGTGGATAATATTTTTGCACATATAAATGTTTCTCGGACGGCTGCAAATATTGACCAATTGTCAGAATGTCACAATCGACTTTACGCAGATCATCCATGGCTTGTAAGATCTCGTCCCACTCTTCTCCGACACCTAGCATGATGCTTGATTTCGTTGGAATAGCCGGATTTAATTGCTTCGCACGTTGAAGCAGCTCCAGAGAGCGACGGTATTTCGCTTTAGCCCGAACCTTGTCGGACATGCGCTCCACCGTTTCAATATTATGATTCAGAATATCTGGTTTGGCATCCATGACGATTCGCAGCGATTCAATATCGCCCATAAAATCGGGAATCAATACTTCTACACTGCACAAAGGTAACCGGCCGCGAATCGCACGAACCGTTTCTGCAAATATAGTAGCGCCCCCATCTTTTAAATCGTCGCGAGCCACACTGGTTACGACACAGTGCTTCAAATTCATGTTCCCAGCCGCTTCTGCGACGCGATCAGGCTCCTGCAAGTCAAGTTCCGTAGGCAATCCCGTATTTACTGCGCAAAAACGACACGCACGCGTACAAATATCACCCAAAATCATAAATGTAGCTGTCCTATTGGCCCAGCATTCATATATATTAGGGCATCGTGCCTCCTCACATACGGTATGTAATGTCTTGGAACGCATCATGCTCTTGATTTCTTGATAGTTATCGCCTGTCGTAAGTTTAATACGAATCCAGTCGGGCTTAGCTTCCTTCTCTTTTCTAGACAATGGCATAGACCTTCTTTCTGATAAGCTTAAGCTGTCATTGTCATACATTATAACATGAAAGCCATGGAAAAACCTCCATTCATTGTTCCCTTTTTGATATGACATTGATGCCGAAAAAAGTAAACTTTTTATATGGATAAAAGCGGCGGATATGGCTCAATCTAAACAAAAGCGCCCTATTCACGCTATTGAATAGGGTCTAGAATTTACTGGGCGGTTAAGCCCTTCTATAGGAGGTCGGTTCACGTGCCTTACCCTTCGCGGACAGCCCGCGCTGTTCGTCTGTTATCGCTGCTGATATGCGCTGCTACACTGACAACGGCCTGTCCGCTTCCTGCCCATGCCCTTGCCAATCACTTACAGTCCTCGTCCGCCGGAAGCAGCCTGACAGTTAATGTAGATGCTGAACATGCACAGTCTTCAATGTATATTTCCAGGCTTGCTTTATATCGTTCCATCGAAGCCCTGACAGGAGTCCCTTGGTACAGGCTGGCCGCCATCGACCAGTATGAACGTACACTTACGGTGGCCCATCCCAAAGATCGCAAGCATGCAGAACGAACCATAGGTATTTTCGTTACGGGACCGATCTGGTCCGGCTTGATGAACCCTGATTCGGAGGATCAAAATCCACGTTCCATAGAACTATTTTCCGGGCTGGGACAAGACGGTTCGGGTGATGGAATTGCTGACCGCAATAATGACAAGGATCTGCTGTTCAGCATCGCATCTTATCTCGGAAAGTATGGAAACAACGAGGATGAATTTGGTATTGCCGTTTGGGAATATTACCATAACAGCCGCGCAGTTCAAAGAGTTCAGCAGTTTGCCAAGCTGTATCGGACGTATGGCAAGCTGGATCTGGTCAGACAAGCTTTCCCCCTTCCCTTAGGCAGCATTTATAGCTACCGCAGCACATGGGGAAGCCGTCGCAGCTGGGGGGGCTACCGTATACATGAAGGAACTGACCTGTTTGCTGGCTACGGAGTTCCAGTTCGCAGTACCTGCTACGGTGTAGTTGAAATGAAGGGCTGGAATCCCTTTGGAGGATGGCGCATCGGAATCCGAGATCTCAACAACCGCTATCACTACTATGCGCACCTTTCCGGCTTTGACAAAACCGTTCACAACGGAGACGTCGTTACACCTGGCCAGACGGTTGGCTGGGTCGGAAGCTCGGGCTATGGAAAACCTGGTACCCAAGGCAAGTTTCCACCGCATCTGCACTATGGTATATATCGGGACAATGGCTGGGCAGATTGGTCCTTTGACCCGTATCCGTTATTAAGACAGTGGGAGCAGTCCGAACGCAAAGCGCTCAAAAAAGGAAAGACAAAAGGGACCTCCTCATAGGGTCCCTTTTATTTTTCCAGAGCAACTCACGTCACTCCATTCTGCTCTATGGCGTTGGGGGCTGACTAGAGGAGTTTGGGTCTTCCTGTACCTCTGGAACACTTACTATGCTGGAATCTATAGCGCCGCTACTCTCTATGGAATGGGGAGGCAACGCCAACTGCGGAGCGGCTGCACCATTTTTACCTACTGGTTTTCCCTGATTGTCATAGTAGTACATCGGAACGTTGCCCACCACCAGCAAATAAGAAACGGGGATTTCCGTCTCCACAATCTGAGGTTGCATCTCAAACGGTATAACCACAGACACTTCCGTCGTAATCCGAATATACACTTCAACCAAGATCATGTTTATGCCCGCATCCTGTTGCCGCGTATTTAAATCCACCTTGATCGCTCCATGCGGCTCCACCTTTAGAGGAATCTTGGGGCCATAAGCTGCCAACAATGGACTGCCCAATGCCTGACCAATCGGAACGCTCTCATCAAAATGGCTCATGCTGTCCATCGTTGCCTTGACTGCTTTGAGCGTGTCTGACGTAATTCTCATATGCTCTGCATAATTCAGAACAAAGCCGGAGGTTCTTCCTTGTGCATCCGTTCTCCATTCGATCAAATTATCAGCTGCCTTCCCCTGCTCTACCTGTGCTGTAATTGCTGAATTAATAGCCTCCGTCGCCATTTGTTTGACCCGCACTTTTGCCAGATGCATCATAGGCGGCTTCAAATGCTGCTCCACATAAGCAGCCACCTGTATGATTCCTACCAGCAGCGCCAGTACCACAATCAAAAATACTCTACGTCTGCCGCGTCGCCTTCTGTTGGGCGCGCTGTGCCATTGCGGTCTTCTCATCATCCGATCCCCCCGCAGCGTTGAACTTACCCTACAAGGATATGCAAGGAAGGGACGAAAAAGAAGCTGCCCGTCCGGCAGCTTCTCTAGATGGAATACATATACAATTGCAAATTTCAGGTGCACTCATTATTTAAAAATGTGGTCAATCTTTTCGATATCAGCCTGACTCAATTGGACATTTAGCGTTTTCAGATTCGCCAGCACCTGCTCCGGCCCCTTCGCACCTGGAATGAGGGCATCAATTGAATCGCGTGTCAAATACCATGCGAGCACTACGTGAGCAACCTCTGCATTCAACGCATTGGCAATCTCCCGTACCTGCTCCACTTTGTCCAAATTACGAGCAAATGTATCTCCCTGAAACAGTGGATTATTCGCTCTGATGTCCGTGAAGGTCATGTCTTTCGTATACTTACCACCCAGCAATCCTGAAGCTAGCGGGAAATAAGGCACAAACGAAATGCCATTTTCCTTGGTATAAGGCAGCAGATCCTTCTCAGCTTCCCGTTGAAACAAATTATATTGGGATTGGAGCACATCTACATAACCGTCGCTATTCGCATCCTTAAGTTGTTCAATGGAAAAGTTAGATACGCCAATAGCCTTGATTTTGCCTTCGTCCTTAAGCTTCTTCAGTTCTCCGACTGCTTCTGCCTTCGGCGTAGCTTCATCGGGGAAATGGATATAGAACAGATCGATATAATCGGTCTGCAATCTTTTCAGACTAGATTCGACGGATTCTCGTAAAAAAGCAGGCGAGTTGTCAAAAACAATCTCTCCGTTCACAAATTTGTGTGCACCCTTCGTGGCAATAACAGCTTTATCACGCTGACCACGCTCTTTCAATACCTCACCAATTAATCGTTCCGAGTGCTCAGGTCCATAAATAAAAGCCGTATCCAGAAAGTTGATGCCATTGTCCAAAGCTGTGCGAACGACTTCTTTGCCCGTTTCATTGTTCAAATCGGAAAAGAGATTATGTCCTCCCACCTTATTTGCACCCAAACCGATTGGTTTTACATATAAATCTGTTTTACCAAGACGCACTTGCTCTGCCAATTCACGTCATCTCCTTTTCGAAAGTTACTTCCATTTTATTATTAAATTCCAAAAAAGGCAAAGTGCGTACCTGGCTGCTGAGCCCCATCCTATTTTCTTTTTCGCTTCATACTACGAATGGTCGTTTTTGTGGCCTGATCCACCCGATATGATTCCGTGATTTTTTGCAGAGCTTTATTGAAAGTAAAATCATCCAATGTATTATGATTTAAATACGCCATCGTTGCCTCAGGCAGTTTGATATAACAGATCGATATCGCCCATGCTACCGCCATTTGTACATAATAATCCTCACGATGGGTCTGATCTAGCAGAGCAAACACCCGGTTCATATACTGTTCCTCAATATAAAAATTCAGAAGCATAACTACACCAAACCGAATTTCATATTCTTTCTTGGAGAGCAAGTAGGGTTGAATAAACTCCCACACCCGTTCTTTATGATGTTTCGTGATCTTCAATCCAGCACAGAAACTGTCACATACGGACCAATTATCAATTTTAGGAACAAACCTGGCGGTATAACTCAAAACTTCCTCTATATCCGTTTTTACAGAACCAATCACCATGCCTTGCAGCATGACTTCTTCGAAGTGTTCACTTTCAGCGGTCTCCAGGTAGAGACGCCAATCTCCTTTGGCAATATCTTGAGCTAGCTTACGCAGCACCGGCAGACGTACCCCCAGCACATTATTAATCGTCGGAAGCAATGCAGCCGTAAATTTCTGAAAATCCACATCCACATATGACAGTATCTGTTCCCTTATTGTTTTCTCCATCGTTTCCACTCCCTGATTTTTAACGAAATGAAATACTCCACAAATAAATAGAGGCCACCGAACCATAAGGCGAATAGACTCGGCGGTACTCCTCAAATTGCTGCTTGGTCAATGTATCTAGTTGGTACAGCTTCATCATTCCCCGTCGAATAGCCATATCGCCCCAACTGACAACATCTGGACGCTCCATGCAATTCATCAGCATCATTTCAGCCGTCCAAGGCCCTATCCCTTGCAGCGAGGACAATTTCTGGATCACTTGTGCATCGGAAAGCTCATATAATTCCTGTAAATCCAACAAGCCCTGCTCGATCGTTTGGGCTATATTAAGGATACATGTGGCTTTTTTCATGGTGATACCACAGCTTTGAATATCTAAAGCCGTTTGAACGACTATATTTTGTGGAGTGATCACGCCTAACTTCTCCTGCATCCTTGCCCATATGGTTTGAACCGCCTTGGCCGATATAAGCTGTCCCACAATTGCATGAACGAGCGCAGCAAACAGGTCGGGAATGATCACCCGCTCTACCTTGCCCATTTGCGTCATCGCTGCACCAAGTACGGTATCTACGTTTTTTAGATAATTGATTTCCTTTTCCCCATAGTCAAAGTTTTTGGTCATTACAGTTTGCATTCGTTCTCCCGTTGCCCCCTTATATGTTTCACTCTTGATTCAATGGCATAGACTGCTGTTGCATCAAGGTTCGAATCCTTCTTTGCTCACGTAGAGCTGTTCTTTCGGGAAAACATGGAGAAAACGTTCATAAACCGTCTTATAGGCAGCAGGATGATACCATTCTTCCAGCCCCAATGACTCGTACAGCGCACCTATTTTTAAGCTACGCGTTCGTCTCCCCCCACTGCCATCTCCCATAAAATAATCATCAATACAGACACGGTTGACCAGAGGCAAAAGCTTGTCTGCAAAATGTTCACTGCTTGGAAGCATCGGAGCAATCGTAGCTTGCGTTGGTACACCTGCCTCCTTTAAGAGATGCAGCGTTTGGAGACGAGCCTGGATGGGAGGAGCTTCCGGGGTAAAATGTTTGCGTATATCTTCTCGATCTGTTTCTACAGTCATACTTACACGAACACGATCCCCCAATCGGAGCAGTAAATCGGTATCCCGCCGTACCAGTGGACTGCGCGTCTGTAAAAAGAGAAAATCTGGTGGCTCATCCACCATCACCTCCAGCAGAGACCGGGTCACCTCTTCCTTGTACTCAGCAGGCTGATAAGGATCTGTGCTTGACGACATGAAAATCGTGACTTTACCTTTGGATTTGGCTCTACGAAGTTCCTTGCGAAGAATATCTGCCGCCTGATTTTTAATATCAACCCATGTCCCCCACGCTTCCTTCCGAAATGTGGAGACTGGCAATTGGCGTACATAGCAATACGAGCAACCAAAGGTACAACCTGTATACGGGTTCAACGAGTGTGTATACCCTGACAAGAAGCCGGTCCCTTTATTCAGAAGTGTCTTTGGGGATTTGTAATACTCATTTTTCATACTGAACCAACGCCACTCTTTCCTTTTCGAGCTGCAAAAGCTTAACCTTCATGTCCAAACCACCACGATATCCGGTCATAGCTCCATTTTTACCAATGACCCGATGACAAGGGACCGTAACCAAAATCGGATTAGCACCGATGGCGGCCCCCACCGCACGAACAGAGGCTGGTTTTTGAATAGCGTTGGCAATATCTGAATAGGATAGTGTTTCCCCATACGGAATATCACACAACGCATTCCAAACCGCCAGCTGGAATGCAGTCCCCTGAAAGTCAAAGGGCAATGTAAATTGGGTGCGCTCCCCTTGGAAATATTCAATCAGCTCCTTGGCATAGGGCTGTAAAGCGGCATCCTCTTCAACTAAAGGGCTACCGGGAAATCGACTTCCTGCCCATGAAAACAATTCCTCTACAGGATGATTGGGCGAGCCCACATAACATAATCCTTCCGATGTAGCTGCAATATATAAATTCCAATCCTCATGTGTCAACAATGACCAATAGATCGTTTTATTTATTTGATGTGCCATGCTGTGTACCTCCATTTTATGTTGCTTTCGATTTGAGTTGGCGATATTGCAATGGGGTGTAGCCTGTATTCTTTTTAAATAACGTAATAAAGTAAGGTGCATTGGACAGACCTACGTTCTCCCCCACTTCCGCAACAGATATATCTGAGCAGATAAGCAGCTCCTTCGCTTGTTCCAACCTGGTCTGCTGTATATATTCCATCGGGGTTAGATGCATGACCCGCTTGAAGGTACGATGTAAATGATACGGACTTCCATGACTTATCTCAGCTAGGATGTGCAATGTTAAGTCCTTCATATAGTTAGAATTCACGTATTCTGTAACCCGTGCGATCCATTCATGATCAGGCAATCGTTGTCCTGTCGGTTTACACCTTTTGCATGGACGGAAATGCTCAGCCAATGCCTGTTCCGCTGTTTTAAATATACGGATGTTCTCTCTTTTGGGAGGTCGGGATTTGCAGGAGGGGCGACAAAATATTCCCGTTGTCTTCACGGCGTACAAAAATATCCCGTCATAAGACTTGTCGTTTTCTACGATAGCTCTCCACTTGTCGTCAGTTATGGATAAATCGGATGTACTCATTCAAATCACCTCTCTGATGCAAATGTGACCTCCCACATATCTATGGCAGGATTATTCAAAATCCCTCTGTCTAAATTATAAACTAAATAGTGAACATATGTACCCTTCTTGGAATGTAAAGGCAAGATAACGAAAAAAAGATGACTCCCCGCGGAGCCACCTTTGATCTTACTTCTCTATCTTATTAGGCTTGAAGCTTGCTTGGTTTAGCGGTGATCGTCAACTCATCTGAAGGAGGCTGATATTCCTTTGACCAGTAATCGGCATTTGAAATCCCTGCCTTCTTCGGATCAAATACCGGGTCTATCCCTTGCCTCCGTTGCCGTTCGTAATCCTTAAGCACCAGAAGCGCAGGCTTGGCCAGGAGGATCATAGCAATCAGATTCACCCACATCATAATACCGACCCCCACATCCCCCAGTGTCCACGCCAACGCAGATTCCTTGACAACCGTTCCATAGAATGTCGAACCCAGAATAACCAGCTTTAACAGGAACATAGGCCATTTGGCTTTACGATCGGCAATCAGGTAGGCCATATTCGTTTCAGCGATATAATAATAGGCGATAATGGTGGTAAAGGCGAAAAAGAACAATGTAATGGACAAAAGACTCGACCCAAAACCCGGAAATACCGATTCGATGGCAGATTGTGTATATTGAGTTCCTTCTTCAACACCCGGAAGATGCTGCACAATATAGCCCCCACCTGGTCCCTTCACATTGTACATCCCTGTAAACAAGACCATGAAAGCCGTAGACGTACAGACTAAAAAGGTATCTACATATACAGAAAATGCTTGAACCAGTCCTTGCTTTGCCGGATGAGACACTTCTGCGGCGGCGGCTGGATGGGCACCAGAGCCTTGTCCTGCTTCATTCGAATAAATGCCTCGTTTTACCCCCCAGGCAATGGCTGTCCCTGCTATACCACCGAACACTGAATCGATACCGAAGGCACTGCGAAAAATAAGGGCAAATACATCGGGAAGCGCAGTAATGTTCGTCATCATAATATAGAAAGAGACAAGGATGTAGCCAAGTGCCATAAAGGGTATGACTACCTGTGCCACATTGGCAATTCTTTTTACACCACCAAATATGATAAGCGCCAGCAACACCACAACTACTATCCCGGAAACCTTCATATCCATACCAAACGAACTATGAAAAGCTACCGCAATCGAATTCGATTGAGTTCCCGGCAACAGTAAACACATAGCGACCAACGCTACAACTGCGAAAATAACCGCAAACCATTTTAAGCCTGTCCCTTTTTCAATATAAAAGGCCGGGCCGCCTCGATACTGACCATCACGCTTTACCTTATAGATCTGAGCCAGTGTAGATTCAACAAACGCAGTGGCCGATCCGATAAAAGCCATGACCCACATCCAAAATATTGCCCCGGGTCCTCCCATACCGACTGCCAGTGCAATCCCCGCAATATTCCCCGTTCCTACACGTCCTGATAACGCCATCGTAAAGGCCTGAAATGAGGATACACCTGCCTCAGAACTTTTCCCTTTAAAGACAAGGCGAATCATCTCTTTGAAATGTCTGATTTGCAGAAATCGAGTCATAATTGAAAATAATAGCCCCACGCTCAAACAGACATATACCACAGGATTGCTCCAAATGACGCCATTTACTGCCTCTGCCCACTTCTCTAACATTCCTTGCATTTCCCCCTGATCCATCAATTCATATTCAGTTAATGTTTTCAGAAAATTTTTCATATTTACAAGAAATTATAGAATAGTTTTTACAACCGTACAAGCTAATTTAATTGACATATTGTCAATTACAAATCGACTTATCTGCTACCTGAAAGGACGACAAAAAAGCTCTGATGATCCGGGAATATGGATCATCAGAGCCTTGTCCTTAAGACATTTAGGCAATGCTTTCTTTCTCATTCAGAGCGCTAGACAGTTTCAACAGCGGGGCCTGCTCCGTTACCTCTCCTTGAGCGATTGGAAGGACTTCAGTATATTCGGAAGAATTCGTAATGATAACTGGCGTAATCGTAGGATAACCCTCTGCCCTGATTTGCTCAACATCAAACTCAAGCAGTAGGTCCCCAGCTTTCACCTGATCGCCTTCTTTGATATGGGACGTAAAATGTTTACCGTCCAGCTTGACCGTATCTACTCCGACGTGAATCAGAACTTCTGCGCCATGATGCGAAACAACTGCAAGCGCATGTTTTTTCTTGAACGCCACGGTGATGGTTCCATCGAACGGGGCTACGACTCTGCCCGTTGTCGGTTGGATGGCGATACCTTTACCCATAGCTTCCGAAGCAAATGCTGGATCGGGAACCTCCGACAGAGCGACCACCGTTCCTTCAATCGGGCTGAGTACCTCTTCATTAGAAACTGCAACTGTAGATGTCGATTCTTTAGCCGAATTGTTAGTAGTTTCCTCTTCTTCAACTGGATCTTCAAAACCTAAAATATAAGTCAAAATGGCCGACACCAGGAATGAAACGGTAATCCCTAAAATCAATCCTGGGAAGCCTTGTCCGCCAGGACCGTAAAAGATCGGCAAGGTCAGCAATCCAGGTGCGCCGGAGGCAAATGCTTGCGTTCCCGCTTGACCGATAATGGCACCACCGACAGCACCACCGATAATACCTGCAATAAACGGACGTTTCAACGGCAGCGTAACCCCATAAACTGCTGGCTCCGTGATGCCGAACAAAGCGGTAAGTGTAGCGGAACCCGCTAGTGTTTTCAGCTTTTTATTTTTCGTTTTCAGCATAACACCGAACGAAGCGCCGGTTTGAGCAAAGATGGATGCCGCAGCGGAAGGTTTGATCCCGTCTCTGCCATTAACAGCAATATTATTAATGAATACAGGTACAAGACCCCAGTGAACACCGAAAATAACGAGCAACTGCCAGCAAGCACCAAGAATTGCTCCAGCCAGCAGCGGACTAAAGCTGAACGCAGCAACGAGCGCGGTAGCGATTGCGTTGCCCACATACACCCCGACTGGACCAAAAACCATCAGGGTCAGAGGAAGCATAATTACAAGTAGAATCAAAGGTGTAATAAAGTTTTTGACACTCTCATGGATCACGCGATTGCACCATTTTTCCAGCTTACTCATGACGATAACGGCTAAAATTATCGGAATAACGGTAGATGAATAACTCATCATCACAATAGGAATACCGAAAAAGTCTGTAGGTGTACCTTCTGTTTTCAACGTGACAATGGTCGGGTAAAGCAGCCCTCCGGCGATGGTCAGAGCAACGAAGATATTACCTCCAAATTTCCGTGCCGTTGTAACCGCTAACAAGAGCGGCAGGAAATAAAACAAGCTGTCAGCCGCAGCATACAAAATCATATAAGTAGTGTCTTTCGGAACCAACCAGCCGAGGTTACTCGCAATCAGCAGTAGACCTTTCAAAATACCGGACCCCGCCATAACTCCGAGCAACGGTGCAAAAATACTGGAAATTACGTCGATTACAGCGCCAAACCCTTTCTTGCCTTTAGCTGAATGATCTTCTTTTCCAGTTTCATTTAAAATGTTGGATACTTGGCCGATGGCATTATACACTTCTGGTACTTTGTTGCCGACCACAACCTGGAACTGGCCACCGCTCTGCTTGACCGTAATAATTCCATCAGTTTTCTCCAGCTTTGCCTTGTCTGCTTTTGCCTCATCTTTTAGTACAAAACGCAGGCGCGTGGCGCAGTGTACGAGCGATACTACATTTTTTTCGCCGCCTACCAGGTGCACAATTTCTTTAGCAAGTTGTTCATAACTCATGATGGACACCTCCATGTTCTAAGGGGCTTTTTACCATATTTAGGCACACAAAAAACCTAAGCCTTGAAAAATGGTGGGCACTTGAGTCCCGCAATTTTTCATGACTTAGGTTTTGCCTGCATAACCAGTAACAATCCCAGTTAAAACTTATTAAATTCCTGTTACTCACATAATACATTTAATCTACCATATTTGTCAACAAAAACATTTTAATATATATTTTCGATTCTTTTTTACTAAAAAAGTTCAACTTATCTGTTCACCACTCGTTCAATATGCACAGTCAAATACAGCTTTTCTTCGTTCGTCAATTCGTGATTGTATTCTTTTTTTACAAAGGTTCCGATTTTCTCAGTACAAGCGGCTGCTTCCTTGTGCTTTTCCTTAATCATGTCATACAAATGGTCATAGTTATTTTCATAGTGATTTCCCTTAAATACGCGCTGGGCGAAAAATTTCAGATGCGTAATAAAGCGGAAATAACTCAAAGAATCCTCGTCAAAATCAACCTTAAAATGGTACTTTGCGATATTGATAATTTGCTGGATAAACTTCGTGATACTCATGGTTGTAATGACTTCCTCGTTCATTTCAGCATTTACGATGTGAAGGGCAATATAAGCTGCTTCATCCACAGGCAGTTCAATATCAAGCTTTTGTTTGATTTGTTCCAGCGTTTTCAGACCTATCGCAAATTCTTCTTTGTATAGCTGCTTGATTTCCCACAACAACGCGTTTTTGATTTCCAATCCTTCCCGGTATCTTTCAACAGCGAAATTGATATGATCGGTCAGCGAAACATAAATATTTTCGTTCAGCTTTCTATTCAGATTATGCTTGGCGTCATTTATGACTTCCTCTACAATCATGATCAAATCAAGCGGTACCTCACGTAACAGCATTTTAAAGTTATCGGACGTCTGTTTGTTTTTCAGAGCAAATACCTTCTGAATTCTGGTTTCGTCTACTTTGTCTCCAGGCTTTTTCTTAAAAGCAATCCCCCGACCCATCACCACGAGTTCGGTACCGTCCGTCTGGTAGACGCTGATTACATTGTTGTTAATGACCTTTGCTATGTTCATCTTGATCCCCCGTTCCATATGCCAGCAAGAGCCACACTTGCTCCATCCTCTTTATTGTAAACAGAAAAAAACCGAAGCACGCCAAATAAACAAGACTGTAACATCTTCTTATTTGTGGCTTAGGTTTTGCCTGCTACGCAGTAACAATCCTAAAAATGATGGAATTGCGTCAAGTATAGCCCGAAGAGGAACGATTGTCAACGCTTTCAATGAAGAAACGAAGATCGGAAATCCCCGTGGGCCCGGGATGTCCGATCCTATTTACTTGTGGTACGATTATTCGCCCAGATTTTCTCCGTCGGAATGAATTACGTTTTTGTACCAGTGGAAGCTTTTCTTTTTAATCCGTTTCAACGAACCTTCGCCTTCGTTGTCGCGGTCCACATAAATATAACCGTAACGTTTTTTCATCTCTCCTGAGGAAGCGCTGACAATGTCAATAGGTCCCCAACTTGTGTAACCGATAATTTCGACTCCGTCTTGAAGAGCCTCACCCATTTCGGCAATATGCCGCTTGAGATAGTCGATCCGGTAATCGTCGTTAACTTCTCCTTCAGGCGAAACCACATCATTGGCACCAAAACCGTTTTCCACTACGAACAGAGGCTTTTGGTAACGGTCATGCAATTGGTTGGCTGTGATGCGGAATCCTTTGGGATCGATCGTCCAGCCCCATTCGGACTTATCCAAATATGGATTGGCTACGGAGCCGAATACATTACCACTGGTCATATTCTTGACGATTTCCGGGTCTGTGCTGGTCGTCCGGCTTGAATAATAGCTGAATCCGATATAGTCAACGGTGTGATCTTTCAGAATGGCTGCGTCGCCTGATTCCATCTCAATGTTTAATCCATGATCCTTAAAGAAGCGCTTCGCATAACCAGGATATTCGCCGCGTGACTGAACATCAATGAAGAAGTAGGACTCGCGGTCTTTTTCCATGCCCTGATATACATCTTCGGGATTACACGTATACGGATAGAAGCTGCCGGCAGCAAGCATACAGCCAATCTTCGCATCTGGGATAATCTCGTGACACGCTTTTACAGCCAGCGCACTTGCAACAAGCTGATGATGTGCAGCCTGGTACTGAATTTGTTTAACGTTTTCACCTTCTTGAAAAACAAGACCGGCGCCGAGAAACGGCAAATGGAGAAGCATGTTAATCTCGTTAAATGTCATCCAGTACTTCACTTTATCCTTATAGCGGGTGAATACTGTTTTGGCATAGGTTTCAAACAGACCTACCAGCTTCCGGCTCCGCCAGCTTCCATACTTCTCGACCAGATCCACTGGCACGTCAAAATGAGCGAGAGTAACGACTGGCTGAATGCCATGTTTATGCAACTCGTCGAACAAATCATCGTAGAATTGCAAACCTGCTTCATTAGGAGTAGCGTCTTCTCCTGTTGGAAAAATACGAGCCCAGGCAATGGAAACACGCAGCGCCTTAAATCCCATTTCTGCAAATAGCGCGATATCCTCACGATAGTGATGATAGAAATCAATGGCTTGGTGGGAAGGATAGAATTCGCTTTCAAGTGGAGTCAGTGAAGGAACATTCCCTTTCATTATGCTTCTTCTCTTCTCTCCGGTAGGCAGTAGATCCACCAGACTCAATCCTTTACCGTCCTCCAAATAAGCACCCTCGGCCTGATTGGCAGCAAGAGCACCGCCCCATAAAAAGTCTTTAGGAAAAATATAACTGGACATAAACATTCTCCTTCCAAATGTGTAATAAAAGGGGTAGCGAAGGGTGATAGACAATAAAAAAACCCAAACCAGCCTGTATACACTTACCGTGTAAACAAGCCAATTCAGGTTATGCCCTATCGGTAACATCCCATGAAAAGGTTATACGTATTTGATTGAAACTCTAACAAAGATTTGGGAACCTGTCAAATTCATTTGATAAATAACACGCAGCCCCTGTGGGTTATATCATACAACAGCATTAATACAAATGCCTATTGGGTAATGAATTGAACCATGAAGGAAACCCCAGATAAACGACTTTACGAAAGATACCTGGCTGTTCGTCTTTGTCTGGAAGGGCACGTGTTTTCGAAGATCGCTGATCTACTCAGTCGCTAATTTAAAATATTTTGTTGCAAGAAATTTAGGAAATCCCTTTGCATAGAGCCAAGAGGAATAATTTTTTTGATTATCTTGAACCTCCAATGCTGTCCTTTACTGTTAAATGACCATATTGCAGAAGACAGATATATGGAATGATATTTTTGTTCTTGTAAATCTGCTACTTCAAATTCAACTTTCTGTACTATTTTAGTGGAAAATAGATTGAGGAAAAGGATAATAATTTTATCATTATTTAGGAGTAATATAGCTCGACTTGTCCAAGCCGAAAGGCTTTGAGGAGTTTGTTAATGAATATCATAATCAAATACCTTTCTATTTGGATGTTCAAATGAAATAACATTTCAAAGAGTATTTTCCAAAATATTTAAAACTCAAATTGTTTCCAGTTGTTAATCCGTTTCATAAACTGGCCGACATGAAGCTTAATCTTATAAAACCTCTAAAAAAACACGTTATTCGCCACATTGGATTTAAGCCACAGCCATAGCCCCTCTACTGGATTTAGGTTGGGACTATAGGGCGGAAGAAAGACCAGGTGCAGGCGTAGATGTTCCTATCTCATTTGACAATATAATTAGTCTCATTTAATGTTAAGAACCACATCTGGTGCCTCTTTTATCTGATATAACAAAGGAGGATAACCATTTCGAAATACCAGAACATCAGGCACATGTAACCAAAATTTTTTCTCTAATTTTTTTGTTTTATATGGGATGGGGACTTCAACGGGTTGAACATAGTAATATAATGTTGAAACATCCATCTCTAGAAAATAATAAAATAAACACTCATTCAATGAGTGGTACTCGACAGTACGCTTCATCTTTCTACTGTGAAAACTTCCGATGATGTGAGGCCTTTGCCAGCTGATTTTATTATCTACTCTCCGTTTTGGTGAGAATTCTTGGTCTTCTTGTAGCCAGTTTTTATTATTCTACATTAAAGATTCCATGTAGAAAACCTCCCTTCCTGGTAATCAATATTACCAACCTCCAAAGTGTAAATAACTCGGCTATAATGCAATGCTAAGTTTGACTTCTGGCCCACAGTCCGTTATCAGATATGGTTGCTCGACAAGAAACACCGTGCTGAAAATGCGGTTTTCCTCTTTAGGAATATATCCCCTTCTCCTTTCGGGTAACAAATTAATTAGCTGATCTAGTTTTTATCTTTTCATAAATAAAATTATGAATAGAGATTTTCACATGTAACCTCTAAAAAAACGACACTACATATTTTCTGCAGCGTCGTCTCGTTAGTGTTATTTTTAATTGTTGTTTCAAAGTGTCTTATGGCAGTTATTAACCACATATAGCTTGAATTAAACACGTCCTCAGAATATCTAAAGTAATTTAACGATACGGATTCAATTCAGACAATAATCTTTCTTATCTTTTAATAATTCATGCCTTTTATTTTCTTATAGAGCACAGTGTAAATGTATCCGGTAGATATATTTTTAGCTTCGCGGTATTATCAATTTCTGTCATGAAGAACAAGTCCTTGTACTTCTCCGAGTATTCTTCGAATCGTGTAGGTCCCGCCATAGCTCTAATGAACTTCTTTGCCCATTAGACGTCCTTGCATTTTTTTCAGCCGCTCCAGAGCTCCTTCTTCATCAATGGCCATGTCGTACATTTGGTGGGCAAGCTGGAACCCTTGATCACTGACCAGGGCTTGTTTCCATGGACGGGATATAATGGAGTGGGACAGATGTCTCGTTGAACGCGGTGCCTGCATGATCATCTCCGCAAGCTCCCATGCGCGAGGAAGAAGCTTTTCCCGGGGCAGGACTTCACTAACGATGCCCAGGTCCAAGGCGGTTTGACCATTGATATTCTTGCCGGTGTATGCGTAATATGCTGCTTTCTTGAAACCGATCATGTTCTGCAGTGTGAGCAGCATTCCATCTCCGGGAGGTGTGCCTCCCAGATAATGAGGATCAAAAAAGTCCGCGTCTTCAGTACAAATGGTAATATCGCAGAGAGTTGCGAGTTCACAGTGCGTTCCCGGCCCGTTGATCGCCCCGATGGTGGGGATGTCAATGCAGAATATCAAATTTTCAAGCAGTCTCAGCGATTCATGATACTGTTCGAGCTTCTTTTGCTTCGGCCAGTCCATAAATTTTGTATTCCAGACCTCAGGGTCCCCTATTACCCATTTATCCCCTGTTCCTGAAATAATCATTACCTCGTTCTCAGGGTCGCGGCCAATATCTGACCATGCATGGGACCATGCCGTATGGGCTTCCCAAGAATGCTTGTACGGCCCTCCGTCGGTATGCAACCGTACTTCGATGATTCCGTCACGGCGGGTCATTAATAGAAATTCCTTGTATTTCTCCGAGTACTCTTCAAATTTGGTTGGTCCAATCATACGTCTCTCTGTCATTTCAATTCCTCCTGGTTTTGTTGAGATATTATCTATTACTTTCAAGCCAATCTCTGGCGAAAGCAGCGTAAGCCGCAGCCCCTTTGTACAGCACCTCATCCGAGAACATCGTCTTTGGATGGTGCACAGGGTAACCATAGCCTTCCTCGGTATTGCCTGCGTTAAGAAATACTGAGGTACTTGGCACCGCTTGTGAGACAAATGCGAAGTCTTCCGATCCCATTAATTTCCCGCCGGGTATCAATTGGGTTATACCGATTAAGGAACTGGCGCCAAAAGTGTTTGCAATCGTAGTTCTCATTTGACGGTTAAGCCCGCTGTCCGTTTTCACCTCAGGACATCCCCTGGTATAGATCACATCCACCTTTGCCTGAAAAGTTTCTCCGATACCTGCAGAAATGTCGTGGATACGGGTTTCCATTTTGTCCCGCAATGCGGCGTTAAATGTGCGTACGCTTCCTTTCATTCTGGCCGTATCGGGAATCACGTTGTTTGTACTTCCGCCTTCCATCACGCCAATGGTAAGGACGGCACTCTCAACTGGCGGAATTTCACGGCTGAGAATACCCTGCAGCGCCAAATGAAGATGAGCAGCCACATTTAACGGATCGACCGCGGCACTCGGCATTGCTCCATGTGCACCCCTTCCGCGGATGATGATTTCGAACCAATCAGAGGAAGCTGAGATAACTCCACCGGCCTCAGGCACTACAAATTGCCCGATAGGAATTGGCATTCCGGTCAACACATGAAGCATCATGGATGCATCCACCTTAGGATTGTCAAGAATCCCATTCTTAAGCATCATCTTTGCCCCGTGCAGAGTCTCTTCACCCGGCTGAAACATAAGCTTAACCGTCCCGCGAAGCTGCTCTTCGTTGGCCTTCAGGATCTCCGCAGCTCCGAGCAGCATGGAAGTATGCAAGTCATGACCGCATGCATGCATGTTTCCGTTCAACGACGCAAAAGAAAGCTCCGTTTCTTCTTGAATGGGCAGCCCATCCATATCCGCACGGATAAGAATCACCTTCCCGGCATGTTGTCCGCCGATCGTAACCATTAGACCTGACTCTCCTACGGGAGTAGGCTCAAGCCCCATCGACTCCAACACCTCTTTTACGTAGGCAGTTGTCCTCGGCAAACTTAAATCAAGTTCCGGAACCGCATGAAGATGATGCCTGTGCTTGACCAATTTGTCCTGCAGCTGATGGGCCATACTCAAAAAATCTCCAGCTTCTTCAATCACAATAAACATCTCCCAAAGCACAAATTGAATGAACGTAAGAACAGGGTAAACATTCCCCCCTTCATATTTTAAGACTTTTTAAGAACACTTTTATCGTACTTTTAAATCCATTCGCTGTCAAGAGAAAATAAGACATTTTAAGAACATTATTTTAGAGGCTGCCGGAACATTGAAATATCACATTTATTATGATATAACTCTTTTGATTGAACTGTTTATGAAAGGAATCTATCATGAAAATCAAGCTGGGTATTATCACGCCTGAGACCCATATGGACTATTTCCGCGCCATTGAAGAAGAAATGCGGCCCTTATGTCAGTTCAGGTTTCTTACAATCAGTAACTTCCGGGAAACAACAGACATCTATCTCAAAAACTTAGATTCGGTGGATGGATTTGTGATCAGTGGCAGGATGCTTTACGAGTCAATCGATAAGGAATGCCTGGATGAAAAAGTACCTGTTCACATTTTGCAGGATGATGAAAACCTGCTTTACAGGGAACTTTTCCGGCTGCTGGTTACAGAACCTGGGCTTGATATATCCCGGATCTATGTGGATTATGCGTATATAATCAAGTCTTTCAGCGAATTCCAGCAATACCTGACTCATGAGGGAAAGCCCATTGACAGCGGTGATCTGCTCGAACGGGTGGAGACAATGCTGGAGAACCATATCACTCTATGGGAAGACAAGAAAATAGACTTGTCCATCACCGCGTTCGGCCACTTTGTTCCAGAACTCAAAAAGCACGGAGTCAGATATATCTTAATCCGGCCCACTTTGGAAAACGTTAAAGAGACCATAAGAGAGATCATCAACGAGATTACTATCCTCAAGCTTAAGAGTCAGAGGGCAGTTGTCGCATGCTTATCGACCAGAACGGCGGATCCGCTATCTGAAGAGCAGCTTCATGAGCTAAAGGTCCTTGTCGGCAGGTTTCTGCGCAGCGTGAATCTGGCAGACACGGCCCAAATTTCGGAAGGCTTTGTCAGACTATACACCACCTACGGAAATTTCATGAAAATCACCACTAACGCGCATAACTGCACCCTACTGGAGTATCTGGAAGAGCGCATAAGCGACAAGGTGAAGATCGGGTGGGGCTCGGGACATGAATATTTTCAAGCTAACATTAACGCCACCAAAGCTCACAGACAGGCGGAAGCCTTTACGGGCAGCTGCAGCTTTTTTATAAACGAGGATCAGAAGGTTATCGGCCCAATGCGGAGCATGAATGTCATACAGTTCTCTGAACAGGGGGACCCGGAAATCATCGCGTTAGCCAAAACTATCGGAATAAACAACATCAACTTGCAAAAAATCATGTCCTATGCAGAAATCATGAGAACAAATAAATTATCCTCTGAGGATGTTGCTGGCTGCCTGTCCATGACCGTCAGAGGTGCAAACCGTATCCTTAACAAAATTGAAGAAAGTAAATACGTACAAACGGTATTTGAAAAACGAGACAACAGTAAAGGGCGACCCAAAAAATACTACGAACTGTTGTTTCTTGACAAAGAAGGGCGCAAATTAAGCAGATGACACTCATTGTTACGCTTGCCATTTCGACTTTAAATTAATGGAAAAAAAGGCACATTTTCAAAACTGAAAACGTGCCTTTTTTTTGAGCTTGATTTACCAAGCCAAATCACTTCCTGGCCGGACGACCAGCTCTGCATATGCTGCCCCCTCATCTGCGAACAGCCTAAAAACATTATTTAACTCGAATTTGTTTCTTTAACAACATGATTTGTCCGATATGATATGCATTATGAATACTTAAATTAGAAACAACTCCCCACCAAGGAGCATTAAAATATTCTGAAAGTTGTTTTGTGAGCTTTGATTCATCTGTTTCTTCTAAAATAACTCTCCAATTGCTAAATACATTCTCAAGTCTATTTAATGTTTCCTTCCAGCCTAAATCATTCAATTGATCTTGAGTCAAAGAAAATGTCTCATCATTGTTAATAGCATTATTTAATATAAATTCTCCTGCCTTAAAACGCTCAAGCCATGTTTCATTCCAATAAATAAGATGATTCACTATAGACCATATGGTTTGTTTATTGTCATTCTCAGTAACTGCTTCCGTTGCTGTTAGATCATCCAGTATATCCGCAAGAGGAATGAACCAACTCTTATCGTTATAACATGCAGTTAATTGATCTATTAAAATTGATTTATAGGTCATCAAATGCTCCTCATCTCTTAATCGATTTAGGGTTCTTTCGGATAACGTTCCTATATTCACGACTCAGCGAATGCCGGACCCAGGACGAAAGTCCGCAGCATGAATATTATGTTAGATGTAACGGCCTACTTTGAATTACCTTCAGTCGTTCTTACAAAAAAAGAACACCAAGCCACTTCTACACTTGATGCTCTTCTATCCATTTTTGTATGTTCTCTTCTGTGAATTCACCTTCTGCAGTCTTCAATCCCAATTCAACTAATTCTTCTTGCTCGTACTTTACAGAAATCTCATTTAAACGTAGTAAAAGCAGCATTGTTGCTACCCCTATTCGTTTATTCCCATCAATAAATCCATGATTCTTTATTAAGCAAATGTAATGACAGATATTTCCTTTATACTTCCTTCGTAAAGTTCCTGTCCATCGAAAGCTGCTTCTGCTTTCTTTAGAGCACTTTCAATTAGTCCAAGATCTCTAACTCCATCGGAGCCACTAGTTGCCTTAATAATCTTAGTATGGAATTCAAGAATTTGTCCCAGACTAAGACTCTTCATTTAGCTAACTCCCTAAGTGCCTCAATATTTTCATTCACAATATCGTCCATGATCGACTCCATTTGCTTATTGCTACGATTCTTTAGGAATTCAACGAAATCAATCACTTCAATTTTCTTGTCATCAGGCAATGCCAAAAAGTCTTGAATAAGTTTCTCTTCAATGCTCACTATGCATACCTCCTGCACTTCTTTGTTCTTTATTATACACTAAAGTCTGAAGGGAACTAACATCTGCTTCCTATGTTGTTTGGTGTTGCTGGTATTTCAGATAACATTTCTGTATTTACGACCCAGCGTATGCTGGGTGTCTGGCAGCTCCCACTCCCATAAAACCCCTCTGCCGGGCCCAGGGGCATGCCCGCCGCGTGAATATTATGTTATACGATGGGCATTTCATCACTGAATATACTCATCAAAATTTCTCGAATATATACTAATTGAATAACTGCAATCTTGCTTGCAGGATCGAGTGATCTTAATGACAGATCGTATTCCCTACAATCAAAATACACAGAACCACTTCTCAAACTAATCTTGTTTGCTTCTGGGATTTCACTTACTCCTCTTAGCAGATTCAATTTCTCCTCTCTACTTCTTGGATCATCTGGATCCCATTCTGTTATTAATGGGAGAGTTCCATGCGTAACTTTATTCCTAAGATTTTTAACTTTCTTCAAATTATCAATTACATCTTTATTATAAACTTTTTGTTTTTCTAAATAGGTAATCAGATTGTTAAATGTAAATTTATCGCTCAATGAAAATGGATCTTCTATCAGTTCGATGCTGGTTGAACCAATGAACATAATCGTATAATTCCAACTTCAAATGACGAAGATTTTGAAAGTTCATCTGGTTCACGAACTCCGTTTTCATGATCTTATAGGTGGCTTCGGCCACGGCGTTGTCATACGGACACCCTTTCGCACTCAGCGATCGACCGATTTCAAACGTCTCTAAAAGCTCATTCATCTTTTGATTTTTGAACTCGCTGCCACGGTCGGTATGAAACCACTGAATCTGATGCAGATCGCCTTTCACGGTCGCAAAGGCGCGAGAAATCAGTGCTGCATCCTTATTAGGGCCAGCACTATGACCGATCATTTCTCGATTGAACAGATCGATAAGCACACAAATATAGTGCCACTCGTTCTGGACTTTCACATAGGTTAGATCACTGACCACCACACGTTTGCTTTCCGTTTGGTTGAACTTGCAGTTCAGTGTATTGGCTATAGCCGCTTCATTACAAGCGGCTTTATGGGCTTATATTGTGCCACAGTGTATGTCGAAACCAGTCCCTGTTCTTTCATGATCCGACCGATTCGACGTCTGGAAACCACGAGCCCTCGCTCGTGAAGCTTAACTTTAATCTTTCGAGTGCCATACGCTTTTCGATTTTTGTGAAAAATGTCCACAATGGCTGTGGTCACTTCGTCTTCTGGCGACTCTTCGTTGGCTTCATAGTAAAACGTACTTCTTGC
This sequence comes from Paenibacillus peoriae, assembly GCF_022531965.1. GTDB lineage: Bacteria > Bacillota > Bacilli > Paenibacillales > Paenibacillaceae > Paenibacillus > Paenibacillus polymyxa_D. The sequence goes on from NZ_CP092831.1 coordinate 4,749,198, forward strand.
GATTTGCAGGACGTCACACAATGCTGATACCGAGTATTTATCCCGATTATTCTGAATGATAGCTACTTTCGTCCCATGATCAGCGCGGCTTGCTTTAAAATATCATTTTCCATTTTGAGGCGTTGAACTTCTTTGCGTAAAGTGATTAGCTCATTCTCTTCTGGCGAGCGATTGTCCTTCTCTGAGAAAGAGCCTGTCGTTTGGCCTTGTTTAATCCAGCGATCCAAAGCCGAGGCGGTGAGGTCATATTCCTCCACCAGATCCGCTCTGGACTTTCCGTTCTCATATAATAGCACCATTTGCTTCTTGAACTCTGCTGTAAAGGTACGTCGTTGTTGTTTTGGCATTGTAGAAATCCGCTCCTTAGGATAATAGGTTTATTCTACAAGCCCTCATTTTTATTGCCCAACTAAGTGTAGCCGATCCACCCTTGGGAAAAATCATCTAATAGATAGCTGATTATTTCTTCCTTCTTCATTAGCCCCCCTAAAAAAGCACGCCAATGCCGAATATTAAATCTCCATGTTTATAACTACCTAAGGATAAAACAGAGTAAAAAAACTCATAAAAATGATAGATTTATTATCATCCTTACCAGGAAATTAAACATTTATTCATTCTTTTCAGTATCAATTTCTTTTTAAACATTTCTTCTCCTAAGAATTGCACTAATAAACGAGTTTTCCTTGAGTTTCGGGATACGTAAAAACGCCAAATAGCCCCTATCTATAAATCAGATGGGAGAAGAGCTAGAATATATCCAAGTTTGAAAAAGTGGCAACAAGGAAATCAAATGCTTTTCGATCTTCAATATCCAGGAATTGGGGAAACAGCACAAACAGGTACATCAAATAGTGGAACAGAAACAAACTGTTTCCTTGGCTGTCAAATCCCACTCTAAATTAGAGTACTTTTTTTCGCACTCGCAGTGTGTTGTTGAAGAGCCAAATCTTTCGCCCATTTATAAGCGATGAATTGATCTATCACCCTTCTAGATAGTTGTGGATCCGATCCAATCTTTTTGCATACGAGAAACTTCTCCCGCAGGTCTAAACTATGGTGAGTGCTTACTGAAACAGGCTCTTAGGCAGCAATTTTGCCTGCTGCTAGCGGTAATTTTTGTTGTGAATTTCTATAACAGTCCCCATATTCGAACATTATTCTAGATAATGAAGCTGTTAATTCATTATTTTAGTTAGGGTTTACTCGTGAAACAAGAGATAAATCAAAGTATGAATCCATATAAGGATGGCGATCCTTTTGGTTCCTCTCATATACATTAAGAAGCTGAATATGTAAATTATATATATCTTTATAATTAATCTTAATCTCCTCCCTTTTTATTTTATAACCAGCATAGCCATATAGCAAACGAAATAGACATATGATATCTGTTCGGTGAAAATAAAGTATTAGACTAGAGTTGTTGATTTAGCGAGGTTTTTGAACTGAAGAATCGTCAGCTTTTGAAAAATAGGTTTTCGACTGAACAATTAATATAAAGCAGCGGCAGACCAAGACTTGATAAATAAAGCCTTAGACTGCCGCTGTTGTCATTCAACTAACAACCACCTATTCTGAATTATCAGCTACCAATAACTTTTCGATTCCATCCTCTTGTAAGTGTCGGATTAGACAAATGCACAATCAGCTGGACATCCCAGGTTCTCGAAAACTGTGCGCGCAGCAGAATCTACTGGCAGGAAAACCTCAATTTGCGGATATAAGCGGCCGCCTGCGGAAATCGAAACCTGTCTGTAGCGTACGGGAATAAGGTCTCCGGAGCTTTCCATTCTGGCTAGAATTGTTTGTATTTGATCAACATTTCCCCCTACATCCGGCACACTCAGATATTCGCACGCGTTATATTTCTGAACTCTATCCAGCAATTTTTGATACCACGCATCATAACGCGAGAGCATGTGCTCACTCTTAAAGGCTTGTATTCCGTTTATGATGTGCTCCTCCCACTGCTTAAACGACGCCTTGTCAAACGTGGAGCGGGACCGGATAGGAAAACCAGAATTAAAATGTAAATCGACCCTATTCATTAAACCGTCATATGAACGGTCGAGAGGGATTTCGAACAATTGATGAAACGGCTCATTTAATCCCTTGATGTCCTGAGTATGTGTTACGACCATGGCGGGAAAAGGAATACTCCTCATCGTTTGCTGAGCCCACTCTAATGCACGCTCCAACGACCGTCCATACAATTCGGTCTGAATTGGAAGAAAACCGGCTGCCAAAAGCAAATCGTTACGCTCGTTGGATGTACACTCAAGATATTCTGCAATATTTATTATCGTCTGGCGGGTCGGTATGCGGCGGGTACGTCCAACCAGCAAATTTTTATACGAAGGAAAAGCCTCGTCGTTTAGCTCTTGTTGAGTAAATCGTTTCAAGGACGGTTGAGGTTGATCGACAAGCTTTTGCTGGCGTTTTATCCGCAGGGCTTCAATTTCTCCCATTACGATTCTATGTCTGGAATTCTCCGTATCTATATCCATCTTCTCTTCCCTTCTCTTATGAAGTGTAGTTCTGCACTTGGGCCGAACCTTTATTTAAAGTATACTCCTCATTGAAATGAAGGTCATCTAATGACCATAACCAACATGGAGGAAAACCGATATGATTCGTACTATTGTTATTGATCCGCATGCCCCGTCTCTTTTGGCCTTCAAGGAAGTTGACGCCCCGCAGCCTAAGCCATGGGAAGCGCTTGTGCAAGTGAAGGCCGTCTCACTCAACCGCGGTGAAGTGAGTGACGCTAAAAATCAGGAAATTTCTAGCCGTCCTGGCTGGGATTTCGCCGGGATTGTCATCGAGCCGGCAGAGAACGGCGCAGGACCGCAAAAAGGGGCCAGGGTTGTTGGTTTGCTCCCGATGGGAGCCTGGAGCGAGCAAGTGGCTGCTCCCGTATCGTTGTTGGCCGAAATCCCAGACAAACTCACTTTTACGGAGGCGGCTACCCTCCCCGTAGCAGGGCTCACGGCTCTTTATGCACTTCGAAAAGGCGGCATGCTGCTTGGCAAACGGATTTTCATTACAGGCTCTAGCGGCGGAGTTGGGTTATTCGCCCATCAGCTTGCAGTCCAATCCGGCGCATACGTTGTAGGTACGGCAAGCACGGAAGAGAAGGCTGAGCTTGTTCGGGAGGTCGGATCCGACGAAGTGATCATTGGATATTCCGCAATTTCATCAGCCAGCAAATTTGGGCCGTACGATCTGATCATCGATTCAGTAGGCGGCAATGCACTGGCGGCGTTGCTGCCGCAGCTAGCGCCCCAAGGGATTTGCGTTGCGGTAGGATTTTCCTCTTCAAATACCGTAATGATCGATATGAAGAATATGGTGACCAGCGGAGGAAGAACCTTGTACAGCTTCTTTTTAGGTGAGGAACTCACTCGTCAATCAGCCGCGGACGATCTGAGTTTGCTGGCCCGGCTGGTCACAGATGAGCGGTTAATCCCACGAATCCAAGTGGAGGCGCCTTGGACCGAAATTGACACCGTTGCCCGTAATCTTATGGAACGGAAATTCTCGGGCAAAGCCGTGCTTCACTTAGATTGATTATATAAGTTTGCAACTATAATCCCAGGAATCTAAAAACGAATCTGAAAAAGAAACGGCAGTAGTACACCCTTACTCGTTTGAGTGGGAGTACCGCTGCCTTTCAATGAACCCGGCTATTTGACCTTTATATTTCGTATAGTAATCCATCCAGCTTTAATATCAACACAGTTATTCCTCTGCCCTCAGTGGCACCGCTTTAAGAATGTTCATTTTCTCTCACTATTCTGCCAGTTGGCTTAATGAAATGCTCACCAGTCTAATACTTTATTTTCTAAGTCTAGTACTTTATTTTTCAGTCTAACACTTTATTTTCTTCGGACAATATCAATTTAATATTTCTCAGAATTAATCAACAAATGAGATAAATGATGGGTACCGTTTCGCCTCAGCTTAACAATACAATCTAAAAACAGGTTTGCTAATTATCTAAATATCCTCGAAAGCTAAAGACAAACTTTGCCTGAGTATCGACGGATGTAATCCTCCAAAAAGCAGAAAGAGATTTGAATGGGAATAGCAATTTCCCAAAAACGGGTTATCATTTCACCTACCATCTATAACGTAAAAACAGCCCCGAAATAGAAAGCTTTTCATCGGGACTGTTTAGGTTAGATATTAAAAGGTCCTGTAGGTAAGAATATATATAACAAAATTTTATTGTAACCGAGAAGAGGTTATTTTCCCTTTAGATAATGTTTGTCTTACTTCTTGTTATAAAAAATTTTCTGTCCTTTTTCACCATAAAATAAGAAAACTTAGATTAATCATTAACAGATAATTTTGTATTTGGTTAGCCTTAATTACCGGTTTTATTGGGTTTTCGGGGACATTGACTGTCTCATTTAGATGGTATAAACAGTCTCAATTGATGTTATAAACCACAGCCCCATGTTCACTCTCTTAGTTTCGTTGTCTCATGGCCTCAAATAACAGCACCGTAGAAGCCATCGCCGCGTTCAGTGATTCCGCTTGCCCCTGCATCGGAATGAATATCGACTCATCCACCATGCGCGCAGTAGCATCAGAAATACCTTGGCCTTCATTCCCAATCACAAGCCAAGTGGAAACACGTAAATCTATGGCATAGCATGATAAGCTCGCATCCAACGAGGTGCTGAGCAAGCGGGCACCTTTACTTTTGGCCTGCGGCAAAAGCTCCTCCAGACTGCCTTCAATCACCGGCAGATGAAACAACGATCCCATCGTGGAGCGAATCGTTTTGGGATTGTACAGGTCGGCGCAGCCATGACCCAATATTACGCCTGCGGCTCCAGCAGCGTCCGCGCTGCGGATGATGGTGCCTACATTGCCGGGGTCCTGCACCCCGTCCAGCACCATTACCAGTGCATCCGGCTGCTCCAGCAATGCCGGGAATGCGCTGCGCTCCTCCTTACGCACGATGGCAAAAACCGACTGCGGCGTCTTCGTATCGGTGCATTTTGCAATGACCGCCGCTGACACGGGAACCCATTCCACCGGCTGGTCGGCTGGATCCAGGCCATTCAGCTCGGCGGGAATGCCCTTGTCCAAATCATAGGCGACGGTTTCGACAGCCGCGTCCGAACGCAGCGCTTCCTGCACCAGATGAATACCCTCGACAATATATTTATGCTGCCGTGTGCGATGCTTTTTCTCCAGCAGTTGCGCCCACTCTTTTACACGCGCATTATTCGGTGAAATGATTTCCATTCGTTTAACCTTCCGTTTCTTTGTCCGTTTCAATAAAAATAAATGATGTATCACTTGCACTTGAACACAAGCCCTCATTAGGCTGCAAATGCCAGCTCCAGCTTGGTCAGGTCATCCTTGTGGCCCACAATGACCAGTACATCACCCGGCTCCAGACGATCCTCGGCATAAGGTGAAATGTTCATTTCCTGATTTCTGCGAATCGCCATCACATTGCAGCCGAAGCGTGCACGTATGTCTAACTCTTTCAGGTTTTTTCCAATCATGGAATCGGCGGCTCTCATCTCCAAAATACTGTAGTCCTTGGACAGCTCGATATAATCCAAAATGTTGGGGGATGTCAAATGATGGGCTACCCGTAACCCCATATCCCGTTCAGGATAAACGACTTTATCTGCACCTATCTTTTGCAACACTTTTCCATGCAGCTCATTTTGTGCCTTGACCACAAGAGCTGGTACGCCCATGTCCTTGAGAATCAATGTCGTCAGAATACTGGCCTGTATATCTTCGCCAATCGCAACTACGATTACGTCAAAATTACGGATACCCAGCGCTCGCAGCGCTTCCTCATCCGTCGAGTCGGCAGACACCGCATGCGTCACAATATTCGACATTTCCTGTGTACGCTGCTCGTCCGAGTCAATAGCCAGCACATCAAAACCCATCTCACTCAGCGCACTGGCAACACTGGAACCAAAACGTCCCATGCCAATAACCGCATACTGTTTTTTTGCCATTCCTTCTTTACCTCCCGATCACCATACTGTCCGTCATAGTATAGCATATCATGCTACAAACATAAATTTTGACATACTTATGCCAAATGCTTCTCCATGTATACTGGACAACAGCCCAAGCCATAATACATTCGATCACTACTACAACATACGGGAGGTACACATGCCCATTACAATGGATTTACGACAAGCAATTGTTCACAAAGTACACGGCAAATCAGAAGCTGATCTTACGGATATGATTATTGGGTCAGTGGACGGACCTGAAGCCGCTCTGCCTGGATTGGGTGTCATTCTTGAAATCGCTTGGAAGCATATGAGCCCAAATCAACAGCACGATTTCGTCCATTTGGCACATGAACAAATCGATAAAATCAAACCCGTGCCTTTAACCTAGCTCTAGCTATTTAACTTTTTGTTCCAATTTAATTGTGCTCATTATTTTACCCGTATTCGAAAATGAAAATAGTCCACTCGCATTCACATCGAGTGGACTATTCGTTGTATACACTAAATGACTGAGATCAAACTGTTCTGCTTATTCAATCTTACGGAGCCATTTCTAGAAACTTAGCTGTCGGGTTTTTCTCCATAGCCGTACGCATGGCATACTCGTTTTCGAACAAGGCGACATAATTGCCCTTCTTATCCTTTACCAGCGTAGAGTTAATACGGAACTTGCTCGGGTCAATCTGCTCATCCACAATCCAACGTGCAAATTGGAATGGCATACGCTGAAGCTGTACATCAACTCCATACTCACCCTTCATGCGGTACTCAAATACTTCAAATTGCAGTTGGCCGACAACACCTAATAGCGTATCGTCAAAGCTTACCGTACGGAAAACCTGAATCATACCTTCCTCGGTCAACTGGTCAATACCCTTCAGATACTGTTTGTGCTTCAAGGCATTTTTCACCGTTACCTTGGCAAAAATCTCAGGCGAGAAGGTCGGCAATTCATCAAACACAACCTCGCTACCTTGGCTGAGTGAATCACCAATACGGAAAATACCCGGGTCAAACAATCCAATAATATCGCCAGGAAAAGCCTCCTCAACAATATCACGGTCCTGTGCCAGGAACTGCTGTGGCTGAGACAGCTTTATCTCCTTGCCCATCCGTACATGCTTAACACTCATCCCGCGTTGAAACTTACCAGACACAATACGCAAAAATGCAATACGGTCACGGTGAGCCGGGTTCATGTTCGCTTGAATTTTAAATACATAGCCAGTAAACTTTTCGTTTGTTGGTTCAATTTCCCCAGCTGTACTACGGCGTGGCTCCGGTTTAGGAGCAAGCTGAAGGAAGTTTTCCAAAAATGTTTGTACACCAAAATTATTAATCGCACTGCCGAAGAATACCGGTGTTAATTCTCCGCGCTGTACTTTCTCCATGTCAAAAGGGTCACCCGCGACATCAAGCAACTCCAAGTCTTGGCATAATTGGTCATGCAAATATTCGCCCGCCATCTCACGAATGATCGGATCATTGTAATCTTCCACTTTTTGTACTTTAATCGTGGAATGGTCATCTCCCTGAAACAGCTCGACCTGATTTTTGACACGGTCATAGACACCGCACAGCTCGCGTCCTGTACCAATCGGCCAATTCATAGGCACCGAACGGATGCCAAGTACCTGCTCCAACTCCTCCATCAAATCAAAAGGACTGCGTCCCTCACGATCCAGTTTGTTAATGAAGGTGAAAATCGGAATTCCACGCTTCGCACAAACTTGAAACAGCTTAATCGTTTGCGCTTCCACACCTTTCGCTACGTCAATCAGCATGACTGCACTATCTGCTGCTGTTAATGTACGATACGTGTCTTCACTGAAATCCTGGTGACCTGGCGTGTCCAGAATGTTGATGCGGTGACCATTATAATCAAATTGCATCACTGAGGATGTTACAGAGATCCCCCGCTGTTTTTCAATCTCCATCCAGTCACTCGTGGCGTGTTTGCTTGCTTTACGCGCTTTAACTGAACCAGCAAGACGAATCGCGCCCCCGAACAGCAGCAGCTTTTCCGTCAGTGTCGTTTTACCCGCATCCGGGTGAGAAATAATCGCAAACGTACGCCGTTTGTCGACTTCCTGTTGAAGTATATCTGTTGTTTTACTCATTTCACATATCCCTTCATGATCAAATCCATTGCATTCCTGCTCAAGCTATTCATAAAAAGGCCATGATGCACGCCTGTTTTCATAAAATCATCGGCTCATTGCCGTTAGCCCCATTATTCGGCGTACCCCGTTACCATATTCATTATAAATACGATCTATTTACATGTTTTAGCCTGCCTTTAACCTATAATCAGTTGCAAACTGAAAACCTGAGACTAAGCTATTATAGCACACTCCGAACGCAAAGCATCCCCTTACGTCCTAAACAGGACATAGGGGGATGCAGGACAAAACGGGATTACTGAACGCCGCCTACTCGCCAGATGACATTATCTTCATCCTGACCGCTAACCGGCCACCACTTGAAGCCATCCTGCTCCAATAGCTTGTGTGCACCTTCCGGTCCCCATGAGCCTGCAGCATAGGTTTCCAGCGTATCCGGGGTCTGCTGCCATGCTTTGGCGATTCGATCGACGAATCCCCATGCCGTGGCAACCTCATCCCAACGCGTGAAGTACGTCGAATCACCCTCAATGGCATCCATCAGCAACCGTTCATAAGCCTCCGGTGAGTTGATACCCACCATACAGCTTTGGCAAAAATCCATAGCCAATGGCTCAATATCTGATTCCGAGCCAGGTTTCTTGGCATTAATTTTAATGTAAATGCCCTCCATTGGATTGACCCGAATGACGAGCAAGTTCGGTTCCAGCTTATGCTTTTGACCGAGGTACACGTTCGTTGGCATGCTCTTAAATTCCACAACAATCTCCGTTGTTTTTACAGGGAGACGTTTGCCCGTACGAATATAGAACGGTACGCCAGCCCAACGGAAATTATCAACAAACACGCGTGAAGCAAAATAAGTCTCTGTGTTTGACTGTGGATCAACCTTGTCTTCTTGGCGATATCCTGGCAACTGCTGACCGCGATAACTGCCTTCGATGTATTGACCACGCACCACATTGGTTTTCACATCGTCAGACGTTTCAAAAGGGCGCAGCGAACGCAGCACTTTCACCTTTTCATCACGGATATCCTCAGGCAACAAACGACTAGGTGGCTCCATCGCAATCATCGTTAGCATTTGCAGCATATGGTTCTGTCCCATATCCCGCAAGGCGCCGGAATGATCGTAGTAACCTCCGCGTTCCTCCACCCCTACCGTTTCACTAAGCGTAATTTGCACATTGGCAATATGCTTATTATTCCACAGTGGTTCAAAGAAGGCGTTCGCGAAGCGGATCACCTCAATATTTTGTACCATTTCCTTGCCAAGATAGTGATCAATCCGATAAATTTCTTCTTCGGCAAATACTTCTCGTATTTCAACGTTCAATTCTTGTGCAGATTCGAGGTTATAACCGAATGGCTTCTCAATGACAAGACGATTCCACCCTTTGCCATCCATCATGCCGCCATCTTTCAAACTCTTAGACACGCTTCCGAATAATTCAGGAGCCAAGGCCAAATAAAACAACCGATTTCCCGGTATGTTAAACTTGCTTTCTATAGACTCCGTCTGCTGTCTCAACTCATGGAACCCTTCGACATTGTTGATATCAAGCGATTTATATTCAAAATGCTCGGCAAATGCCTGCCAATCTTGATCATTTTCTGCTTTGTAGCGACTAAACTCCTGTATGGAAGCGTACAGGTCATTACGGAATTCTTCCTCTGTGCGAGGACGCCTTGCTACACCAATAACGGCAAAATCCTCAGCAAGCTTGCCTTCGCGGTACAAGCTGTAAATAGCAGGAAAAAGCTTGCGACGAGCCAAATCGCCCGTAGCGCCAAAAATAAACAGAACTGCGCCTTGCGTCACAACAGATTCTTTAGCAGGTATGTCAGCCATGTAGTACCTCATTCTTCCCATGTCAAGATTCCGCAATCCACAATCCCCGAAATCCGCATGTAGTATTGTGTATATTTATACAAGATCATACTTGATTTTCGAAAAACATGGAACTAAAGATTTGATGATATTTTAGCATATCCTACATGGATAAGCTATCCGATGAATCATCAATTTACCTTATAAGTCAGTATTCAATCGTGATGAGCGGAAAACCGAGCGTTATACGTGTATCCTGTTGCTCCTTATCTTCATGTACAGCCATCTGCATCTGGACCTGATGCTCACCGCTTTGAATCATTAGCGGCAGCTCTGGAGCTTCATAGGATATAGCCACAGTAGTCGCATCCGTATATCTTTCTTTGGCCTGCATGGAGATGTTCCCTGTTAAGCTCGCTTCTGTCAGTTTCAACAGTTGATCTTTGGATTCCTTTGTATGCAGCGAACGCTGAAGGGCCGTGTTCCACTGCGCTTGAATCCCCATAGACTTTAATTGCTCAGCACAGAGTTTATGAAGCTGAATCAACTGCTCACGTCCTGCATCGTTGCTCTCCAGTTGAACGACTACATACCATTGCCCAGTTTGACGTTCCATTACATTTAAGCGGATTTTTAGATCCTCACTATTACGAACAGAACGATAAACCGTGTGTCCATTTTCCACGAGTTTGTTTACTGTGGGTATATTCAGCTGATCAGCTATCTGTGCCGCTACATCTGCCGGCTCTTCATGGTTAGAAATCCAATCGCCTTGCCACTTCACAACCAGCTTATCCAGCGTACCCGGGGCCTGGTCCGAGATGGTTAACAATGAGCGTAAAGCCGTTTCTGCCTCGCGGGAATCATATCGGTTTGTCTGAAGGGTTCCGTAACGCCAGCCAGCCAGTACCAGCACCGTTCCTAATACCAAAATCGTAATAATCCCTTTTCTAATCAACTCTGCTTTTAGCATTATCGTTCCTCCCGCTCCACACAACCATCCGATTCCCACACCTACGCTCTGGATACTTTCTTTTTCGGCTGGTTTGAAATCTATGAATCTATCAATAGCATTCCCGTTGTCAGAGGTTTTATACACACAGCAATACGGCAAAGCCCTTCTAAAATATTCATCTGCCTACTGGGTGTTCGACCATACATCGTAGGCACCATAAGAATAGACTATGATCACAATGCATCTTACACCAAAAGAGGTGAAATCATGTTTCCGATTTATCCTGTAAATGAAGCCAGTGTGGCACCTCATGGTGGACGTCTGGTCTGTGCCGTTATGCGTGATGGTACACGACACATCGGCATCTTAAGTGGGTGTAGCAAAGGCAAGCTGATGTTGAACGGATATCCACCCTCCTTTCCTGGCAGTCTCTATGCCGGGAGCTACAGTAACAAAGGAAAACAAACCCCTAAAAAGATTTCCTCTAAAAAGAAAAAAAGGAATCCTAAAAACAAAGTTCGTACCTCTGCCAAACTAAATGCCTTAATTAAGCCGCCCAATGCACCTCTGAGTCCATCCTTTCCTTATGACGCAGGCGGATTTGCTGGAAATGGCTATAGTAGTTATGGAAATGGCAGAGCAGGCTATCGCGGTGGGTACGGCGGATATGGATACGGTGCAGGGCTTGCACTAGATCTGGCTTTAATCGCCTTTTTATTCCTCCTGATCTAAACACCTTGTTATAGAACACAAAAAACCGGAGAACTATTATCGTCTCCGGTTCTTTGTATTCGTTTATTCTACATTCTACTCTGCTAATCCGTTCTTATAGGCATAGATCGCCGCCTGTGTACGGTCTTCCACTCCTAATTTAGCGAGAAGGTTCGTGACATGGAATTTTACCGTCTTAATCCCGATAATCAGCTCGTCTGCGATATCCTGATTAGACTTCCCTTGTGCCAACAGGCGAAGTACCTCCATCTCACGATCAGTCAGCTCCGTATGGGCGGGCGCTTCAGCCTGTGGCTGGCGGAATCGATTCATCATCTTGGAGGCCACCTGTGACTCTAGTACGGACTGTCCACGTGCAGCTGCACGGATCGCATCCGCTATTTCGGAAGCGCGAGACGTTTTAAGCAAATAGCTGAATGCCCCTGCCTCAATGACCGGATACATTTTCTCATCGTCTAAATAACTCGTCAGCACAATCACCTTTGTCTCTGGAAGCAGACGAGTTACTTGGCGTGTCGTTTCGATGCCATCCATGCCATCCATGACCAGATCCATCAAAATCACATTTGGCTTGTATTCGGAAGCCAACCGTATGCCTTCTTCTCCGCTTCCGGCCTCGCCGACCACTTCAATACCTTCTTCCGTCCCCAGCACCGCCGCAAGACCAATTCGTACCATTTCATGGTCGTCTACCAGCAGTACGCTAATCGGTAATTCCGTTTCCATGATCATCGTTCCTTCCGCTTTCATCATTAATAACTGGCACGGACACCTCAATCCGTGTCCCTTTTCCTGGAGCAGTTATATACTGAATCGCTCCCCCAATTTCACTGACCCGCTCCTGCATCGTGGATAATCCATATGAAGTCTGCTTTTTCTCATCCAGCTCAAAACCAATACCGTTATCCCGAATCGTCAGCCTGATGGAATCTGGGCGTTGCACGATACGAATTTCCATGCGGGTTGCTTTGGCATGGCGCAACGTATTAGACATCGCTTCCTGCACAATACGAAACAAGTGGTTCTCAATGCCTTTAACCAACTGTACTCCGCTTTCAATCTCAAAATCAATCTCCATCGGTACCTTTGCCTGCAACTCTTGTACCAAATCACGCAAACCCTGCTCAAGCCGTTTCCCTTCCAGATAGACAGGCCGCAGATGTAGTAGTAACGCCCGCATTTCGGATTGTGCCACGGAAGACATTTCTTCAATTAGTGCAACTTGACGCTGCGCTTTATCAAAATCCTTATCCAGCGTCCTTCCCACAGCCGTCGCCGTCATTGAAATAGCAAATAATTGCTGTGATACGGCATCATGCAACTCTCTGGCCAGCCGCTGTCGCTCCTCCACAATCGCAGTCATCCGTGCCTGTTCTGCCAACTGAGCATTATCCGTGGATAAGCGTTGTAAAGACGTAACTTGTTCCTGCCATTTACGCCCAATCCGTTCCAGCTGTTCTCCCAGCCTGCCAAGCTCATCATGCCCTAGGGGCGGCAACTCACGTGCAGGGGTTCCCTTTTCCCACATCAGCAACGTCTCTCTCAACATTTCCAGTCTGCTTTTAAAGCGGTAGCTTTCATAAAATCCGTACATTGCCCCTGTACCAATCAACACCAGTATAACGGCTCCTGCAACTTTCAATATCATTCCCCAGGTTGGGAACGACTTCACATATCCATATGTATACAGCATATAAAAGACAACTACGCCCACAACAACACACAGGAGGATACCTTCACCCATACTGCGGGTTACCATGTTGGACGCTTTTTTATGATTCATCCCGGCTCCTCCTGATTCAATAAAATCGGACGCGAACATCGCCCGCCAAGTACGAAACAACAAACTTCACTTTATACTCACTCTGCTCAAAATGGGGAGACTTCCAAACTAGTCGATTGAGCATCCCCGCCTCATGGTCCCGGTCGAACTGAATCTGTCCGAACAATATGAACATCTCCACCTCTACACCGTAATTATCCGGTAGGGTGATGTCAATATCACCGAAGATCCCCTGCAAAAATATGACGGGCTCACGTTCCTCTGGAAGAGCCAACGTCAGGTCGGCATCCACGTCCCCAACCACATGCCATATGCTTGTGCTGCGCAGGCTCCAAGGCACTTCATCCCATTTATGATTGGATATAAAATTGTGCTTGAATATGGAGCTTTGACCTTTATGCAGCTTCCTTGAACGTGAATAGAATATAGCTAATGATGCTAGTGTAACTACAACAAACAGGAACAAATGATCCAGCACTAACAATCCAGCACCAATCGCGAGCATCGTGTAACCCTTTTTGATTTTGGAATTGCGGATCTTATATATTCCGGCCAACATTAGGATCAGTGCAACCACGGAGAGGAACCCAATCCACTGACCGAATAAAATGATAATTCCGATGCCAATCCCTGCCAGTGCCAAGGCTGATTTTCTTCTCTCCATGCTGCACCCCCTTTTTGTTTATACAGGACGGAAAAGCCATAGTGGCGCAACATTCCGCCATATGGCTTTCCTGAACCATACAGATTAGGCACGATCATCGACCAATGTCCATTCCATACAGCATATCATAATGTCTTGTTTCCGAGTAGTCAGTCCTTCTTCATATCGACTGGTTTAACACCTGTCTGAATTTTGGACTTAAGCTGTTGAAGCTGCTCATCCACTTTAAACTGTTTTTCAGCCTCAGCCGGATTAACATATGCTTCTCCTGGAGCTTGACGGTAAGGAGCACGCAGTACGTCAGCTTCAGCTTCCATTTGCATGATTTTTTCTTCCATACGGTGGAAGCCCAGTGAAGCAGATCCACTTTCAATCGTGTGCAAACTATTGATTTGAGACATTTGCTTTTTAGCTTTCGCCATTTGAGCACGGGATACCAACTCATTGCGCTTGTTGCGCATTTTATAGAATTCATCTTTCATGTCGTGAAGCTGCTGTACCAATTCTTTTGCTTGAAGCTCAGCTTGTGTATGCAAGTCGCGGTATTCGTCCTGCTTCTGCACAAAATAAATCTTCTCTCCCAACAACTTGCGCGCTACTTCTTCCTGACCATTTCGCAATGCGGATTCAGCCTGTTTCTCACGCTCATTGGATACACGTACCGCTTCCTCCAAACGCTGTTTCATACGTCGTTCATTCGCCATTTGCTTGGCAACCGTTACCTCTGCCTCGTGAATTTCCGCCTCCATATCGCGCAGATATTGATTCAACATAATAATCGGATCTTCCACTTTATCCAACACTTCATTCACCGATGCTCTTGTCATATCCTTCATTCTTTTAAAGATCCCCATTATTTACGATCTCCCTTCTCAAATTGCTCTACTTTTTTGCGTAACTCTGCCAATTCTTTTTTCATTGCCTTTTTCTCAATATCTTCCATCATGGAATCCAAGTCATTGTTCTGACCTGTGTTAAATTTGGATGAGTTGCGGGCATCTTGACCAAAAAACGGGTTCGAATTGCCATATGCACCGCCCTGGTTGTAACCAGTTCCCTGCCCATACTGCGATCTTGTATTGTTACTGCCATAATAGCGTGGATCCTGTTGATGGTAGGGCCCGCTGTCAGGGCCAAATCCTCCATCGAAAGGAGATCTCGGCTCCTTGGAGATAACCAGTGCCGCAATCACATAAATCATAAATGTGGTTCCTGCTGTAATAAAGAAACTGATCACAACCAGAATACGAATCCATGTTGAGTCCATTCCTGTTGCGTCAGAAAGACCGCCACATACACCTGTTATTACTCTATCCCGGCTTGATCTGTAAATTCGGGTCATTATCAAATTACTCCTTCCCGCTGTTGTTCAGCTTGCTTTTCAGTCTCGCCCACTCTTGTTCGAGCAGCGATCCACCGCCTTGGGCATCCTGTGCATGGTCGCCCTCACCCCGACGTAAATCACGCAGACTCATCGTTTCTGCTTCCATATCGGCTACCCGGTCTTCCAAGCGGTTGAACATTCGGGGAACATTTCGTCCACCGTATGTACCAGCCCGTTCGTTCATTTGCTGCTGGAGTCTCAACGTCTGTACACGTGCCGCATAATACTGACGCTTGCTGTGTACCGTTTGATATTCTGTCTTTAACGTATCTAGCTGTTGTTCTAGCTCACGTAGTGATTCACGGCTCTGCTCCCACAATTCTCTATACTGCTCTTCTTTTTCTGCATATAGCATTTTCTCCTGTAGGGCCAGCTTCGCAATATGTTCTTCATCAGCTTTCAAAGCCAGTAGCGCCTGTTCCTCCCGTTTGGTCTGCATGGACAATGCATGATCCAACTGCTGCTTCATCTGTCTTGTATGCATCGCATACTGTTGATGGAGTTTTTCCGCTTCGGCAATTTCCTGGCGGGTATTATACAAGAACTGGTCAATCAGTTGCACTGGGTCTTGGCTTTGTTCCAAATGCTCATTGAAGGTCGCTACCGTAATATCGCGCATTCTTCGAAAAACACTCATTTGCATCTGCTCCTTTCACAATTCGTATCCCCATAATTAAAACTTCGTTACTGCAATATTTCTTCATTCGCTAAACTGCTAAAATCAGTAACGTCTTCTGCGGTCACTCAGCAGGGAAACACCAAATATAATCAACCCGATTGCCAGTAGTGGTCCCAGAAGCCAGGACAGTTTGCCGAGCAAAATCAGTACCCCAAGTACAAGTACGATCCAGCCGAAGAGCGCATTTCCTTTTTTCACACCGTAGTAGCCTAGCATAACCATAGCTATCGGAATTAAGTAACCAATCAGATGTCCTAAAAAGTGACCGAAAAACGGAGTAAACTTACCGAGCAGCATAATCGAACCCAACACGATCAATACAATGGCTAACCCATTCCCTTTGTTAACTCTCATCATCTCTCACCGCCTTTCACTGTGTCTTGCTTATGTCCTTATTGTACGCTGAACAAGCGTTTGACAAAACGGACCCCAGACGGTTTTTGAACCTAGACCTAAGTCGGGGATGAGTATAGACCTGCGGCTATCCTCCTCTATGCTGTTCTGCTGCACGGGCTATCGAATGTTGCTCACCCGCTTGCTTGGAACGTAGTGAAAGGACGAGACAAGCCAGTAACGCTATAGCTGCAACCATATAAGGCAGATTAATATGAACATCGAACAACAGTCCTGCAATTAATGGTCCAATCACATTACCCAAGCTGGTATAGGATGAGTTCATGCCTGCCACAAAGCCTTGCTCATCTCCGGCCTGCCGCGATAGAGAAGTACTTACTGCCGGGCGAAGGATATCCATAGCCAGAAAAATGATGAAGGTCGTCAGCATAATCATCATGTACTGTTCAGCAAATAGGGTTAGGAAGATGAACAGGCCCCCAATAGCCAAGCAGAGATGAATTACTTTTTTCTCTCCAAAACGATTAATGATCCATCCAAATATAGTTGCTTGGACAACTGCTCCCAAAATGGAGCCTGTCGTTATGATGATGGCAATATCCATCGGTGTGAAACCATATTTATGGTCAACAAACAGTCCAAATACGGTTTCGAAGTTCGCTAACCCAAAAGCAACGACAAATACAATGAGTAAACCCATGAAATATGGAGATTGATATGACTTGGCAAATTGCTGCAAAAGATTTTCTTTTTGACGTGGAAGCTCTCTATTATATTGTTGCTTTTCCTTGCTTAAAGACTCAGGCAGCACTAACAGAGACAAGATAGCTGCTATTCCCGCAGCTCCAGCTGCCGCAAAGAAGGGAATGCGTATTCCATATGTGGCAAGCAATCCGCCAATCCCTGGCCCGATTATGAAGCCTGTGTTGATCGCCGCATTGATCATGCCCATTCCCTTGCCTCTTTCCTCAAACGAGGTCACGTCAGCGACATAGGCCATTATAGAAGGAGTCAGCAACGCTGCCCCTGCTCCACCCATGATTCGTGCTATGAACAGGGTAGGAATGGAATGAGCCAGTCCAAAAACAAGCTCTGATAACATGAAGATGAACATCCCAGAAACAATCAATTTTTTACGTCCATAACGATCAGACAACTTTCCTGACAATGGTGATAATAAAAGCTGAGTCAACGCAAAAGCTGCAACCATCAGTCCCATCGAAGAACCATTCATCCCTAGCTCACTTATAAATTTAGGTAATACAGGGACAACTAAGCCGATCCCCATGAATGCCAAAAAAATGTTAAGCATCAATAACAGCATTGCTCCTCGATTTCTTGTGAGTATAGACATATTACCACCCTTCCTTTTCCGTATCTCTTTATTCGATATCAGGTAAACTTCATTATCCCTTTTCAAAAAACAATTGAAACTAAAAATGTTTTCTTAGTTTTCATATAAAAAAGTGGCCTCTTCAAATATGCAGCATATTGTTGAGGCTATTTTTTAATTTTCGACCAAACCGAACAACAAAATATCTACAATAGAATAAGTAGCTTCCTCTACCGTCACACTGTTATCCAGAAAGAAACGCTGATCAAGCGTTAAATTTACAGATTCAATAATAAGCTTCATGATCAGAGCCTCATTTTTGTTCACAATAATTCCTTCTCGGATGCCTTCCTGAATTAATGTTCTAATCGGAGACCAATCATTTAAATCGGCATGTACCCTTTTCCATTGTTCAGGATAATACTTTTTCATCTGGTCCAATATTCTTAAATCGTAAAACTTATAATACAGAGGCATGACCCTAATCGACTGCTTAATCTTGTCTAACAAAGATAACTCATTATTTTGGATAATCTGCTCAGTTTTTCGAATCATATCATCATTTGTACGCTCAATAAGTGTTTCTAAAATAAGCGTCTTAGACGAAAAGTTTTCATACAACGTACGCTTGCTAATAGCGAGTCTTTTCGCAAGATCATCCATCGTAAATTTCAATCCATTTTCATGAACTTCATCTACAAAAGCCTCCAAAATTCTTTCCTGCATATTCGCCCTCATTTCTTTCGCGCTCGGTAAACTAGAAAAGTTTTTTCAGTACCATCATCTTACGATAAGATCAAAGCGCTGGTCAAGTCCATGTTAACCTTGTTGCCAAAATCATGAATATATAATAAAAAGGGGGATAAAATGCCTTTAAGCATTTTATCACCCTTTTGTGTATGGGCGAGAGGACTAGAACCTCCACGGTTTCCCACTCGATACCGAATACAATCTTGATAATACCTTGTTTAATGAAGGGGGATAAGCGTTGCTCGTCGATTTCGACCCGCAAGGTAATCTGTCGATGTACTTTGGTATTGAGCAGCGGGATCAACTTCCGTGGCTATGGTCTGCGACAGGACTAACTCAGTTGCTCAGTATCAAGGAATTTAGAATACTTGTACAACTTCTTTAATATCATCAATTTCCTCAAGAATTGCGCGCTCAATAGCAACCTTTAACGTAATCGTAGCACTTGGGCAACCATTGCAAGCTCCCAAAAATCTTAATTTTGCTATACCGTTCTCAACTTCGACCAGTTCAGCATCTCCACCGTCACGCAGTAAGAAAGGACGTAGTTTGAGAAGAACTTCCGATACTTCATCGAATAAAACTCCATTTTCATCCATTATGTCAATTCCTCCCATTGTTTTACCAACCGTCAATTCATACCTTTTTTCACCCTAGATCGTCTGAGTGATCCTTTGCTTTTTGCCTAAGAGTGACCTCTTGATCCGAAAGTTCCCTTATAAGCGTATGAATAGAGTCTAAAGGTATCATCACACCGCAACTTGCGCTCAATCCTGACAGCATATTGAGGCAGAACTGAAGTTTTCGTATCTCTCGCGTAATTTGAGCTAGTTCTGAATCGTCCGAATTATTTTTCTTCATTACTAGCACCTCGCACTTCTTTAAAGAATGATAAAGGTTTGATCTATTAAATTAATGAATCAACCGATGCTTCCTTCCATCTCAAATTGAATCAACCGATTCATTTCAACGGCATATTCCATTGGCAATTCTTTGGTAAACGGTTCAATAAAGCCCATTACAATCATTTGTGTAGCATCTTGTTCTGTAAGCCCGCGGCTCATTAAGTAAAACAATTGTTCCTCGGACACTTTGGATACTGTTGCCTCGTGCTCCAAAGTAATCTGATCGTTTTTAATTTCATTGTACGGAATCGTATCTGATGTTGACATGTTGTCCAATATCAACGTATCGCACTTAATATTGGACTTGGACCCTGCGGAATCGCGGCTGAAGCTGGACAACCCTCGGTAGTTTACTTTTCCGCCCTGCTTGCTGATGGATTTGGATATAATCGTAGATGTTGTCTCGGGAGCAAGGTGAATTACCTTCGCGCCAGCATCTTGATGCTGATCTTTACCGGCTACGGCAATAGACAGGATGGACCCCTTGGCTCCCCGTCCTTTCAATAATACTGCCGGATACTTCATTGTTACCTTGGAGCCGATGTTGCCGTCCACCCATTCCATTGTGGCATTTTCTTCTGCCACAGCCCTTTGGGTTACCAAGTTGTAGATATTAGGAGCCCAATTCTGAATGGTCGTGTAACGGACACGGGAATCTTTCCGGCAAATAATTTCAATAACTCCACTATGCAGAGAACTGGTACTATAAATAGGTGCTGTACATCCTTCAACATAATGGACAAAGCTGCCCTCTTCGGCAATAATTAATGTCCGCTCGAATTGACCCATATTTTCAGAATTAATACGGAAATAACCTTGTATAGGAACCTCGCACTGAACCCCCTTCGGAATGTATACAAAGCTACCGCCTGACCAAACCGCACTATTAAGCGCCGCAAATTTATTGTCGGCGGGAGGGATTATCGTCCCAAAATGTTGCTTAAACACTTCGGGGTATTGCTTTAATGCACTATCCGTATCAAGGAAAATAACGCCCTGATCCTCCAGTTCTTTCCGCATGCTGTGATAAACTACTTCCGACTCATATTGAGCGGATACGCCCGCCAGGAACTTTTGCTCCGCTTCAGGGATTCCCAGCTTGTCAAAGGTTGCTTTGATCTCGGAAGGAACCTCCTCCCAGGTCTTTCCCTGTTTTTCAGAAGGGCGAACGTAATACTGGATGTCATCAAGATTTAGCTCGGTCAAATCCGCTCCCCATTCAGGCATCGGCATTTTGTAGAATTGATTCAAAGCTTTCAACCGAAAATTGAGCATCCACTCCGGCTCTTCCTTGATTCGGGAAATTTCCCGGACAATCTCTTCCGTCAGACCTTTTCCAGATTGAAAAATAGACTGGTGCTTGTCGCGAAACCCATATTTATATTCGCCCATATCTGGTGCTTTTTTAGCCATTGGTATCACTCCTTTTTAACCTTTCAAGATTCATTTTGATTTGCTATGATCTGCCGAGCTTGCTTTCCACTAAATCTTTTAGGCGACTGCGAACACCTTCCAGCGGGATCTCCGAAATGACAGGAGCGAGAAATCCGAAAATAACAAGATGTTCGGCTTCACTCCGTGATATCCCGCGCGACATCAGATAATAGATTTGCTCTGCATTTACTTGCCCCACGGATGCAGCATGACCCGCGGTTACATCATCCTCATCTATCAGCAGGATCGGATTGGCATCGCCGCGAGCTTTAGGACTTAACATAAGCACGCGTTCTGTTTGCTGACCATCACAATGGGTTGCACCTTTTTCAATCTTTGTAATGCCGTTGATAATGGCCGTAGCTTCTTCAAGCATGACTGCACGCGTAATCATCTGGCTTACCGAGCTTCTGCCAAAATGCTGAGCTTGAGTTGTATAGCTCGATTTTTGATTGCCCGTGCCAATAGCAATCACCTTATTGTCGGAGACCGCCCCGTTGCCTTGTAGCAAAGTCTTGGTATCGCTCACGGTATAACCATTGTTCATCTCACCGATAATCCATTCCACACCCCCATCGGCAAGAACGACCGCCCGTCGCTGGGTGAAATCTGTTGTAGTTACAGCAAGCTGATGAACCGAAGCTACTTGCACCTTTGAGCCCGCCCCCGCGAAGACCTCCGTCACACCGTTATGCAATACCTTGACATCATCACCACTCGATACACAATTATCCACATAAGTAATCTTGCTGTTGCTCCCTGCCACAATTAAGACGTGAGGAGCAAAACACACACCGCTTGTATCGTTAAGAAAGATCGCTTGAATAGGTGCTTCAACCTCTACACCGTCTGGGACATATAGAAAAACGCCACCACTCCATAAGGCACTGTGTGCAGCAGATAAACGATGTTCTTCTGGCTTTACTGCCTGAAAGAGATAACGTTGAACCAGCTCCTCATGCTCTTTTGCCGCAGTATGCAGATCCGTTAAAATGACTCCCTGGGCGGCTAAGCTCTCGGACAATTTCGTATACACTACATCCGAGTTGAGCTGAACGATTAGTCCGCCTTTCACCGGAGAAGCAACCAAACCTCGAACAACCTCCGGCGCTTCCTCCAAACTAGACCACGCATTCTCAGCTTTGTAATCTCCACTTTCGTAGATATCCCATTTTTCAAGATTGATTTTCTCCACTTTAGGCAACTCCAGCGTCCCTGCCAGTTCGAGTGCATGAACGCGGCGTTCAATCAGCCAACGAGGTTCATCCTTAGCGCTTGACCATGCGCGTAAATCGTCCACATTCATTGAAACTCTAGCTTGTATATCCACGTGCTGTTCCTCCTCTCCGGCTTTTAAGCATCCCTTACCGTCTCATCCGTAATCCCAAGTTCCTCCTTCACCCAATCGTACCCTTCAGCCTCCAAACGGTGGGCAAGCTCCGGACCGCCAGATTTAACTATCCGGCCTTGCATCATGACATGCACAAAATCCGGGGTAATATAATTCAACAGTCGTTGATAATGGGTGATGATTAAAAAGCCTCTATCCGGGCTGCGCATCTCATTTACGCCATTGGCCACAATACGCAGTGCATCAATATCAAGCCCTGAGTCCACTTCATCCAGGATCACAAACTTGGGTTCAAGTAGCATCATTTGCAAAATCTCATTCCGCTTTTTTTCACCGCCAGAGAATCCCTCATTCAAATAACGATGCACAAATTCCGGGTTCATCTCCAGCCCCTTCATTTTGCTCTCCATTTCACGGATAAAACGGATTAGGGATATCTCATCGCCTTCTTCACGCCGTGCATTGATGGCACTTCTGAGAAAATCCGAGTTGGTCACGCCAGCAATTTCACTTGGGTATTGCATAGCGAGGAACAAGCCTGCCTGGGCACGCTCATCCACCTCCATCTCCAGAAGGTCTTCATTGTCCAATGTCACCTTACCGCCAGTAACCTCATATTTGGGATGGCCCATTAAAGCTGAAGCCAATGTACTTTTTCCCGTCCCATTAGGCCCCATAATCGCATGAATCTCTCCGCCATGAATCTCCAGTGTGAGCCCTTTTAAAATTTCTTTCCCTTCAATCTTGGATCTTAATTCCTCAATCTTTAATGTCGTCATTTATCGTAAACTTCCCTTCGGAGTATTCTTCGGCACGCGCCACCAAATCACTCATAAATTTTCCAATAGTCTGCAGCTCAACCTCTGAATAGGATTCAATGAATTGGTAAAACCTTTCTTCTTTTTCTTTGTGCATTTCTTTATGCAAATGATAAACGTGTCTTCCCTTATCCGTTAAACTAAAGTAAATCTCCTTACGATTGCTGTTCAGTTGACTTCTCATAATGAAGCCCATTTCCAGCAGCTTTGCACTAATTTTAGTAATGCTAGCTTTGGACAACCCCATCTTCTCCACAATCCCGGTATGATTTATCGGTTCATAATCACCAATGCAATCAATAACGTGCACACTAGTAATATTGTTGGAAAGCATGTCAATCTGGTACTTTCTGGCCTGTTGCCGAAACGAGTTAAATTCTTGTTCAGTATACAGCTCATTCAGATGTAGCATTTTAATATATTGCTCGTAAAGATGACCTTTAAAATGATTTTGAAACTCCAATTTCCCAATCTCCCCTCTTTTGTAGTAGTTGAGACCAAGTTCAGTGTCTCCATTAGATCTTTTTGTTCACTAGTAAACAAAATTATATTAACACAATTGATATTGATAATCAATATCAATTGTGTTAAATGTGACGTAATTTTGAAGTCGCATTTCACGGGTTTGTTGTCATTGTCATAGGCCTCATGCTGTGTTTTTACTAGGGCACGTCCCGGAAATAGTTTTAAATACCTCTGATCAATCCTGCTTTGCGGGGGTTGAACAATGGAACCAATTCGGCAGCATCCGGATGGATCTGGTAACCGAAGCCAAGTCCAATACCGTTGCCTATGAACGTCATGGTACACCTGCCACAGACTGGGGTCGCTACCGTAAAAAGAGGACGAAGGTGGTGCTTGGCCGAGCTGTTTTAAAGCTGTATCGCCGCGTTTGAGTACGCTATCGCGAGCATGTATGGCAATGAATAATCCGTCAGTTACCTGTGTCTGGATATGTTATGGGGCCAAAGAGTAACCAAAAACTGTGGTTTTTGCTGGTGAATCCGAACAGGCGATCCTCCATTCTAGCCAGCACCGATCTGACACTGGAGACAACCTAGATCATTGAACTTTATACCGCCCGGTTCAAAAACAAATGTACCTTCTGGGCGCTAAAGCAATCCATCGGCGGATTCGGCTACCACTTTTGTAGCAAATCCATTCCGAAGCTCAACCGGTATTTGAAAAAGGATCGGGTTCACCCTCTGGAGGTGTTGGAAGAGGAGAAAGCGCAACGGGACATCCGCCTAACTGTAAAGATGAGAATGGTAAACGATAACCAAAATGGATCCCTACGGGGCTTAAGATAAAAGGAACCAAGAAAAGAGCCGAAATCTTGCTTCAGGAAGCCAGGAAGAATTCTCATATGGAAGGACAAGCACTCGCGGTTGAATACGAAGATATGCTGTAAGAGTAAAAGCGGCTACTCCATCCGGTAATCTGCCACTGGTGGACACGTTCTATGAGCTTCTGATTCGTATGAAGGAATAACAGGAATCCTATCGCTTATCTTCTGACAATTCTTATTGTCTTGAGTACCTGGAGTATATTTATGTAGATGTATTAGGGGTAAGTATGAAAGAAGTTCAGGAATGGTTAGGCCACAGCGATTATGCAACAACGGCAAATATTTATTCGCATTTGGAATACAACTCAAAGGTGTCTTCAGCTCAAGCAATGAGTGGGGTACTAAAGCTCAAATAAAAAAAGCTCACTAGAGAATGTCTCTAATGAACTCTTTTAGTTAATACCGGCGAGAGGACTCGAACCTCCACGGTTTCCCACTCGATTTTGAGTCGAGCGCGTCTGCCATTCCGCCACGCCGGCGTATTCAATTATGGAGGCGCCACCCAGATTTGAACTGGGGAATAAAGCTTTTGCAGAGCTTTGCCTTACCACTTGGCTATGGCGCCAGAGTGTAACAAAGCGGACGACGGGAATCGAACCCGCGACCCTCGCCTTGGCAAGGCGATGCTCTACCGCTGAGCCACGTCCGCATAAAGATGGCTGGGGATATAGGATTTGAACCTATGCATGACGGAGTCAAAGTCCGTTGCCTTACCGCTTGGCTAATCCCCAATAAGTAAAGGGCGGCCGATGGGGCTTGAACCCACGAATGCCGGAGTCACAGTCCGGTGCGTTAACCACTTCGCCACGACCGCCGCAAGTAATGAATAATTGGCAGGGGCAGCAGGAATTGAACCCACACCAACGGTTTTGGAGACCGTTGTTCTACCTTTAAACTATGCCCCTATAAAACTGGTGGAGGATGATGGATTCGAACCACCGAACCCGTAAGGGAGCAGATTTACAGTCTGATGCGTTTGGCCACTTCGCTAATCCTCCAAAAATGGTGCCGGCGAGAGGACTTGAACCCCCAACCTACTGATTACAAGTCAGTTGCTCTACCAGTTGAGCTACACCGGCACATAAAATATTCAATTAAAAGTGGCTCGGGACGGAATCGAACCGCCGACACGAGGATTTTCAGTCCTCTGCTCTACCGACTGAGCTACCGAGCCTTAGAATAAGGCCCTTCATTACACGTTATAATACTAATGGCGGAACTGACGGGATTCGAACCCGCGATCTCCTGCGTGACAGGCAGGCATGTTAGGCCTCTACACCACAGTTCCATAATAATTTTTAATTGGTTGCGGGGGCAGGATTTGAACCTGCGACCTTCGGGTTATGAGCCCGACGAGCTACCGAACTGCTCCACCCCGCGACAATAATAAATATTTATTTTCCAAATGGTGGAGGCTGAGGGGCTCGAACCCCCGACCCTCTGCTTGTAAGGCAGATGCTCTCCCAGCTGAGCTAAGCCTCCACACCGAAACACTTTTCATATTATATCATAATAAACTTTTTATTGCAAGTTTTTTATGATATTTTTATGACCCGTAGGGGATTCGAACCCCTGTTACCTCCGTGAAAGGGAGGTGTCTTAACCCCTTGACCAACGGGCCATGCTACAAATGAATTATGGCGGAGAGAGAGGGATTCGAACCCTCGAGACGCTTTTGGCGCCTACACGATTTCCAATCGTGCTCCTTCGGCCAACTCGGACACCTCTCCATATGGCTCCCCGAACAGGACTCGAACCTGTGACAACTCGATTAACAGTCGAGTGCTCTACCAACTGAGCTATCAGGGAATATTAAGCATTTGTTTCAAGGTTACACCCTGAAAACTGGATCCGAAACTTATTTGCGTTTTATCTTAGGATAAGCCCTCGACCGATTAGTATTGGTCAGCTCCATGCATTACTGCACTTCCACCCCCAACCTATCTACCTCGTCGTCTTCAAGGGGTCTTACATACTGGGAAATCTCATCTTGAGGGGGGCTTCACGCTTAGATGCTTTCAGCGCTTATCCCTTCCGTACATAGCTACCCAGCGGTGCTCCTGGCGGAACAACTGGTACACCAGCGGTACGTCCATCCCGGTCCTCTCGTACTAAGGACAGCTCCTCTCAAATTTCCTACGCCCACGACAGATAGGGACCGAACTGTCTCACGACGTTCTGAACCCAGCTCGCGTACCGCTTTAATGGGCGAACAGCCCAACCCTTGGGACCTACTTCAGCCCCAGGATGCGATGAGCCGACATCGAGGTGCCAAACCTCCCCGTCGATGTGGACTCTTGGGGGAGATAAGCCTGTTATCCCCAGGGTAGCTTTTATCCGTTGAGCGATGGCCCTTCCATGCGGTACCACCGGATCACTAAGCCCGACTTTCGTCCCTGCTCGACTTGTAGGTCTCGCAGTCAAGCTCCCTTCTGCCTTTGCACTCTTCGAATGATTTCCAACCATTCTGAGGGAACCTTGGGGCGCCTCCGTTACTCTTTAGGAGGCGACCGCCCCAGTCAAACTGCCCACCTGACACTGTCCTCGCACCGGTTTACGGTACCAAGTTAGAACCTAGATACGATCAGGGTGGTATCCCAAGGATGCCTCCCTTCAAGCTGGCGCTCAAAGTTCGACGGCTCCCACCTATCCTGTACAGATCGTACCCAAATTCAATATCAAGCTGCAGTAAAGCTCCATGGGGTCTTTCCGTCTTGTCGCGGGTAACCTGCATCTTCACAGGTATTAAAATTTCACCGGATCTCTCGTTGAGACAGCGCCCAAGTCGTTACGCCATTCGTGCGGGTCAGAATTTACCTGACAAGGAATTTCGCTACCTTAGGACCGTTATAGTTACGGCCGCCGTTTACTGGGGCTTCGGTTCATAGCTTCGCTCTTGCGAGCTTACCACTCCCCTTAACCTTCCAGCACCGGGCAGGCGTCAGCCCGTATACTTCGCCTTGCGGCTTCGCACAGACCTGTGTTTTTGCTAAACAGTCGCTTGGGCCTTTTCACTGCGGCCCCCTCGGGCTATTCACCCTACCGAGGCACCCCTTCTCCCGAAGTTACGGGGTCATTTTGCCGAGTTCCTTAACGAGAGTTCTTCCGCGCGCCTTAGAATTCTCTTCTCGCCTACCTGTGTCGGTTTGCGGTACGGGCACCTTCTCCTGGCTAGAGGCTTTTCTTGGCAGTCTGAGATCATGACCTTCGCTACTACAATTTTCGCTCCCCATCACAGCCCAGCCTTAATGATGTGCGGATTTGCCTACACATCAGCCTCACTGCTTAGACGGACATCCATCAGTCCGCGTCACTACCCTACTGCGTCACCCCATTGCTCATAACGGATTACGGTGGTACAGGAATTTCGACCTGTTGTCCTTCGACTACGCCTATCGGCCTCGCCTTAGGTCCCGACTTACCCTGAGCGGACGAACCTTCCTCAGGAACCCTTAGGCTTTCGGCGGATCTGATTCTCACAGATCTTTTCGTTACTCATACCGGCATTCTCACTTGAATGCAGTCCAGCGCTCCTTACGGTACACCTTCAACCCGCATTCAACGCTCCCCTACCCCTGATGCAAGCATCAAGCCATAGCTTCGGTGGTGTGTTTAGCCCCGTTACATTTTCGGCGCAGAGTCACTCGACCAGTGAGCTATTACGCACTCTTTCAATGGTGGCTGCTTCTAAGCCAACATCCTGGTTGTCTGTGCAACTCCACATCCTTTCCCACTTAACACACACTTGGGGACCTTAGCTGATGGTCTGGGCTGTTTCCCTTTCGACAATGGATCTTAGCACTCACTGTCTGACTCCCGGAACTAAATCTATGGCATTCGGAGTT